>NZ_JBFUBK010000029.1:0-58596 GCF_056405815.1 Pseudomonas sp. P1_F1_2
GCCCAGGACCGGAGTAGCAAGAATGGGGGCGCCAAGGGCGAGCCGGCCAATGCCGAGTGAGAGGGTACTGCCACTGATGGTTTCGAGATTCAGTAGCCCGGCATCGCCTACGTCACGAGCGCCAAGCCAGGCGATTTCACCGTAATCCTTGAGGCTGTCGGTGGGGACGACGCCCGAGGGATTCGAGTAGTCGATGATGGCGTCCGGCAAGTTGCAGGACTTGGCGAAGACGCATCCGGCGCGAACGGTTTCGTCCTTTTTCGCCGAGCCTTGAAGGCGATCTTCAAAGGCTTGCTGGCGGGCGAGCATGGCGTCGTAAGCGGATTGTCGTGCATCCCGCTCGGCCAGTTCAGTGGCCGTCATGAAGCGGTGGGTGACGTGATGACCGTCACCGGAGGGTGGGTTTTTAACCCTGGGAACTTCCTTGTTGCCAGCCACTGATCTTCCTTGCGTTCGTCCGTCGACAGCTCCCGAAATAGGAGCTGTACGACGTTAACGAAGGAGGTTAATCGTGGCTGTAGGACGAGTCCTGAATGTCGCTAAGACTGTTCGCTATCTCAGGATTGCAGAACGGCGCTCTTGCGACTGGCCATTGCCGTCACCGCGTATCCGATCAGTGCGGCCAGAATCGAGCCGGTCAAGATGCCCATCCGGTCCATCCCGGCGTAGTCACTGACGCCTGGTTCGAATGCCAGGGAACCGACAAACAGACTCATGGTGAAACCAATCCCGCAGAGCATCGCCACACCCAGCACCTGGCCCCAGTTCGCACCTTGGGGCAGGGTGGCAATGCCGATTTTCACGGCCAGCCAGGTCAGGCCGAAAACGCCCACCGTTTTACCCAGCAACAGGCCAATCGCGATGCCCATCGGCACATGGTGGGTAAAGCTTTCAACGGTGATGCCGCTCAGGGACAAGCCGGCGTTGGCGAAGGCGAACAGCGGCAGGATGCCGTAAGCCACCCACGGGTGCAGGGCGTGTTCAAGGGTCAGCAGCGGTGAAGGCTCGGCGTTTTTGGTGCGCAGCGGAATACAGAACGCCAACGTCACACCGGCGAGTGTTGCGTGGACGCCGCTCTTGAGCACACAGACCCAGAGAATCAAACCGATGATCATGTACGGCCCGAGCTTCACCACACCGAGTCGGTTCATGGTGATCAACGCGATGATGCAGGCGGCAGCCAGTGCCAGGGACAGCGTCGACAGCGTGCCAGAATAGAAGATGGCGATGACGATGATCGCGCCCAGGTCGTCAATGATCGCCAGGGTCATCAGGAACAACTTCAGCGACACCGGTACCCGCTTGCCCAGCAAGGCGAGCACGCCGAGGGCAAAGGCAATGTCGGTGGCCATCGGGATGGCCCAGCCGCCCAAGGCGGTCGGGTCGTCACGGTTCAAGAACCAGTAGACCAGCGCCGGCACGACCATCCCGCCAATGGCAGCGGCGCCCGGCAGGACGATTTGCGAGGGCTGCGACAACTGGCCGTCGAGGACTTCGCGTTTGACTTCCAGGCCGATCAGCAGAAAGAACATCGCCATCAGGCCGTCGTTGATCCACAGCAGCAACGGTTTGGCGATTTTCAGTGCGCCGATCTGAGCGACGACAGGGGTGTCCAGCAGCCCGCTATAGAGCCACGACAGGGACGAGTTGTTGATGATTAAAGCCAGGGCTGCCGCGGCGATCAGTAACAGACCGCTGGCAGCTTCCAACTGAAAGAAACGCGTGAAAGTGCTACGCAGAGGCAAGGTCGCTCTCCATCGATGAATTCAAAAGGTGGCACACCCTAACCCGTACTGTTAGTTGTTAAAACAAAAGTTATATTCTTTTTTGTTATATGGCGTAACAAGGTGGAGGACGGGGCCGGACTTGAGCCTAGCAGTTGTCGGCCGTATTGGGCCTCAGCTGTACCTGTGCGTGATGTAGGTTTTTTCCTAAGCTTCGAGGGATAGGCCTTACGCAAAGGCCGACTTTTGCCTGACTCCACGAGAAAACCATCATGAGCGACAATCGACAGTGGGCCCGCGAAGCTATCCGGATCATTGAAGCGGACTTCCAGCGCAGCGCCGATACCCACCTGATCCCCTTGCCGCTGCCGGGTTTTCCGGGCATCGAACTGTATTTCAAGGATGAATCCAGCCACCCCACCGGCAGCCTGAAACATCGCCTGGCGCGCTCGCTGTTTCTGTATGCGCTGTGTAACGGCTGGCTCAAGCCCGGTGCACCGGTGATCGAGGCGTCCAGCGGTTCGACGGCAATTTCCGAGGCGTATTTCGCCAGTTTGCTGGGACTGCCGTTCATTGCGGTGATGCCGGCGACCACCTCCAAGGAAAAAATCGCGCAAATTGCTTTCTATGGCGGCAAGAGTCATCTGGTCGACGACCCGACTCAGATCTACGCCGAGTCCGAACGGCTGGCGCGAGAGCATGATGGTCATTTCATCGACCAGTTCACCTACGCCGAACGCGCCACTGACTGGCGAGCGAACAACAACATTGCGGAATCGATCTTCCACCAGATGCGTTTCGAGCAGCACCCCGAGCCGAGCTGGCTGATTTCCAGCCCTGGCACGGGGGGTACAACCGCAACGCTGGGTCGTTACGTGCGTTATCGCCAGCATTGCACCCGCGTGCTGTGCGCCGATGCCGAGCGTTCGGTGTTCTTCGATTACTACCAGACGGGTGATGCCAGCCTGCGCCTGGAGTGCGGTTCGCGGATCGAAGGCATCGGCCGGCCTCGGGTGGAAGCGTCGTTCCTGCCCAAGGTGATTGATGCCATGGTCAAAGTGCCGGACGCGTTGTCGCTGGCGGCCATGCACTACCTGGCACAGCGCCTGGGGCGACGGGTTGGCGGATCGAGCGGGACCAATCTGATCGGCGCCCTGATGGCGGCGCAGCAGATGGTCGCGGCGGGGGAGTCGGGATCGATCGTGGCGATTCTGTGCGATGGTGGCGAGCGTTATGCCACCACCTATTACGATCAGGATTGGCTCAAGGGCCAGGGGTATGAGTTGAGTGGCTTGATGGCTACTGTGGCGGCGAGTGTCGAGCGCGGTGAGCCGCTGCCGGCCAGCGTGTTGCGCGCCAATATCTGAGATCTTTCAAACACTGAAGATCCCTGTGGGAGCAGGGCTTGCCCGCGATGGCGGATTCAGATTCAACAAAGATGTTGACTGATCTGCCGCCATCGCGGGCAAGCCCGGCTCCCACAGGTCTTGTGTTGTGGCAAAGAATTATGTCAGGCCTC
Source organism: Pseudomonas sp. P1_F1_2 (assembly GCF_056405815.1). Classification (NCBI taxonomy): domain Bacteria; kingdom Pseudomonadati; phylum Pseudomonadota; class Gammaproteobacteria; order Pseudomonadales; family Pseudomonadaceae; genus Pseudomonas; species Pseudomonas sp. P1_F1_2. Next base: position 3,244 of record NZ_JBFUBK010000029.1, read on the forward strand.
AAGGCCCAGGATGTCGCGGGCCACAGCTTCGGCAATCCGAATACCGTCCACACCCGCCGACAGAATCCCGCCCGCATAACCCGCGCCTTCACCCGCCGGAAATAAGCCCTTCACGTTCAGGCTCTGCATCGATTCGTTACGGGTAATGCGCAACGGTGACGAGGTGCGTGTCTCGATCCCGGTCAATACGGCGTCATGCAGCGAGTAACCGCGGATCTGCTTCTCGAACGCTGGCAACGCCTCACGAATCGCCTCGATGGCGAATTCCGGCAAGGCCAGGGCCAAATCACCCAGGGCAACGCCTGGCTTGTAGGAGGGTTCGACACTGCCCAGTTCGGTGGACGGCTTGCCGGCGATAAAGTCGCCGACCAGTTGCGCCGGTGCTTCGTAGTTGCTGCCGCCCAGCACAAAAGCGTGGGATTCCAGGCGTTCCTGCAACTCGATACCGGCCAGCGGGCCGCCCGGATAATCAACTTCCGGGGTAATGCCGACGACGATCCCGGAGTTGGCATTGCRCTCGTTACGCGAGTACTGGCTCATGCCATTGGTGACCACGCGATTGGGCTCGGACGTCGCCGCGACCACGGTGCCGCCCGGGCACATGCAGAAGCTGTAGACCGAGCGGCCGTTCTTGGCGTGGTGCACCAGTTTGTAGTCGGCAGCCCCGAGTTTCGGGTGGCCGGCATACTTGCCCAACCGCGCGCGGTCAATCAGCGACTGCGGGTGTTCAATGCGGAAACCCACCGAGAACGGCTTGGCTTCCATGAACACGCCACGGCCRTGGAGCATGCGGAAGGTGTCCCGGGCGCTGTGGCCGAGGGCCAGAATCACGTGTTTGGAGTGGATCTTCTCGCCGCCATTTAGCTCGACGCCGACCAGTTGGCCATCCTCGATCAACACATCGGTGACACGTTGCTGGAAGCGGACTTCGCCGCCCAGTGCGCGAATCTGCTCACGCATGTTTTCCACTACGCCAGTCAGACGGAACGTACCGATGTGTGGCTTGCTGACGTAGAGAATCTCTTCCGGGGCGCCGGCCTTGACGAACTCGTGCAGCACTTTACGGCCGATGAATTTCGGGTCTTTGATTTGGCTGTAGAGCTTGCCGTCGGAGAACGTCCCTGCGCCGCCTTCACCGAACTGGACGTTGGATTCAGGGTTGAGCACGCTTTTACGCCACAGGCCCCAAGTGTCCTTGGTGCGCTGGCGCACTTCGGTGCCACGTTCGAGGATGATCGGCTTGAAGCCCATTTGCGCGAGCAACAGCCCGGCGAAAATCCCGCACGGCCCGAAACCCACAACCACGGGGCGTTGCTGCAAATCGGCCGGTGCCTGGCCGACCACTTTGTAACTGACATCCGGCGCCACGTTGACGTTACGGTCATCGGCGAACCTGTGCAGCAGTGTCGCCTCATCCTTGGCGGTGAGGTCGATGGTGTAGATGAAGCACAGTTCGGAGGACTTTTTTCGCGCATCGTAGCTGCGCTTGAACAAGGTGAAATCGAGCAGGTCATCACTGGCGATGCCCAGGCGCTGCACGATGGCAGGGCGCAGGTCTTCTTCGGGATGGTCGATCGGCAACTTGAGTTCGGTGATTCGTAACATGGCAGGACCCGGTTCGCGGGGCGCACAACTGCGCCAAGGCGTTTGAAACCGGTGATTATAAGCCCCAAAGGAGATTCCCGTGAGGCTTAAACGATCAGTCGTTACGCGAACCGCCGAAATACGCGCAACCGCGCTGGACCTGACCATTGATGCGCAGTTCTGCGCTCATGTGCTGGACGCTGCCGGTGGTGCTGTCGACGCAACGTTGCGGCGTGACCCACAGTTCGATGTGCTGGTTATTGGCTTCGGTGCCGAGGTTGAAACGGCCATCGCCCAGTTGTTCTTCCACGTACGGTAGGGCCAGAGGCGGTTGACCGGCGCGATCAATCACCATGCCTTTGCCGCTGACTTTGACGCTCCACTCTGGCGAGTGGCCGGCTGCGCGCAAAATCAGCAGTTTGAAATTGGGATCGTCACACGCCGTGCCCGAGCGCTCGACGCGGTAGAGCTGTTCCAGATCGAGGCGACTCTCGGCACCACTGGCCACAATGCGCCCACGCACATCGGCGAACAACTTGCCCTGTTTATCAGCCAGGGACGCGGCCTGTTGCAGAACGCTGGTGCCGCCGGTGTCGTTGACCACATAACTGCGCTGTTCATTGCATGGCTGGAACAGCAAGTTGCCGCCCGCCGCCGTCAACTGGCCCTGCATGCGGGTCTGGCCCACGTGGGAGGCGCTTTCACGCGGGCCATCAAACAACTGACAGGCGGCAAACAGCGGCAGCAGGGCAACAAGGACTAAGGAACGGGCAACACGCATCTTTGGCTCTCCAGACAAGTGCCGTCACGTTACTCAGCCTGACCGTTCATCACAAGGCTGGAGTTGTTCTCAGACAAAGTAGAGGGTGATTTCCGGCAACATCTTGTGAATGATTTCGATGCCGAGTATCAGAGTGCCAAAGGTAAGCTGCCACGTTTTTACAGGGAGCGGATATGAAGAACACAATGGGCTGGAAGTTCTGGTTGTTTTTAATTGTGATGACGGGGGCCACGGGCACTCAGGCTGCCGAGATCAATTTGTCTTCGGCAACCGACTTCACTCGAATGGAGTTGTTATTGAAGGACAACGACAGACTTCATTCAGAATTTGAAATGAATGTCACGCTCAGTCCTGAAGCAACTGAGCGTATGCAGCGTATTACCCGTGAGTCGATAGGCCAGAAATTGACGCTATTGATCAATGGTTGGAAGGTTTCTACGGCGACAGTGCAATCGGTCTTGGGCTCGCAGTTCAGAGTGTCCATCCCGACAGCCATCGCCAAAGACCTCTTGCCCACGTTAGTTGATTGAGCCTGAACCGGCTCAGCCGACGTGAAAAGTCTGACCTGTCTGCAAGCCTTCCACGCTTTTGGCGTAAGACAATGCCACATCGGCTGCAGGAACCGGTTTGAAACCACGGAAGTAAGGCGCGTATTTGCCCATGGCTTCCACCAGCACATTCGGGCTGATCGAGTTCACGCGCAGGCCGCGGGGCAGTTCGATGGCGGCGGCGCGGACGAAGCTGTCCAGCGCGCCGTTGACCAGCGCCGCCGAGGCGCCGCTGTAAATCGGGTCGTGGCTGAGCACGCCGGTGGTCAAGGTGAACGAGGCGCCATCGTTGGCGAACTCACGGCCGATCAGCACCAAATTGACCTGGCCCATCAGTTTGTCTTTCAGGCCCAGCGCGAAGCTTTCTTCGGTCATGTCGTTCAACGGTGCGAACGTAACGTTGCCGGCGGCGCAGATCAGGGCATCGAACCTGCCGGTCTGTTCGAACAGCTTGCGGATCGAGGCGCTGTCGCTGATGTCCACCTGAAAGTCGCCACTGTTGCGACCGATACGAATGATCTCGTGACGCTGGGACAGTTCCTTGTCGACTGCCGAGCCGATGGTGCCGCCTGCGCCGATCAATAGAATTTTCATCATGCTGTTCCTCGATGGGTTGAATGAGGTCTCAGTCTAGAGTGGTTTTTTTCGTTGATAAGCGCACTAATAGGCAACCTTTGGTTTTCAAATGGAAACAATCCATGAGTGAGATGGATGATCTGGCGGCGTTTGCGGTATTGATTGAAGCCGGGAGTTTCACGTTGGCGGCGCAGCAACTGGGTTGCAGCAAGGGCCAATTATCCAAGCGCATCAGCCTGTTGGAGACGCGGTTTTCGGTGGTGCTGTTGCAACGCACCACTCGACGTTTGAGCCTGACAGCAGCGGGGGCGGCGCTGTTGCCGCAAGCTCAGGCGCTGGTCGTACAAGTGGAGAGGGCGCGTCAGGCATTGGCACGGTTGAAGGACGATATGGCGGGGCCGGTGCGTATGACGGTGCCGGTATCGCTGGGAGAAACGTTCTTCGATGGCTTATTGCTGGAGTTCTCCGGCAAGTACCCTGACGTGCAGATCGAGCTTGATCTGAACAACCAGTTTCACGACTTGTCCCGGGATGGTTTCGACCTGGCGATTCGCTCCGAGGTGGGTAACGACGAGCGTCTGGTGGCCCGGCCGCTACTGGCCTGGCACGAAATGACCTGTGCCAGCCCGGCGTATCTTGAACAGTATGGAGAGCCACAAACGCCCCAGGCCTTGGCCGAACATCGTTGCCTGCTCAACAGCCATTACAGCGGTCGCGAAGAATGGTTGTATCACCAGCAACACGAACTGTTGCGGGTGCGGGTGTCGGGGCCGTTTGCCAGCAATCACTACAGCTTGCTGAAGAAAGCGGCACTGGCCGGCGCCGGTATCGCCCGCTTGCCGTCCTACTTGTTGCAGGCGGAATTGGCTGACGGGCGTTTGCGCTGGCTCCTGCGCGATTATCAGACGCGGCGTATGCCGATGTACCTGGTTCACCCGTATCAGGGCGGGCTGCCAAAACGTACTCAAGTGCTGGCGGATTACCTGATCGGCTGGTTCAAGCGCAGCGGCGAAGCGCTGGATCGGCTTAGCCTCGCACGGCCTTTGTAGCAGCTGTCGAGCTTGCGAGGCTGCGTTCGACTGCGAAGCAGTCGTGAAGTCAGTCACCGTGGTCTGACACGTAAACCGCGTTTGCAGGTTTTGCGACCGCTTCGCGTTCGAACGCAGCCTTCGGCAGCTGCTACAGGGGATCTGAGTTAGCGGGAGTAGCGCCGGGCGATCAGATGATCGATCGACAATTTACCCGGCCCGGTTGCCATCAGATACAGCAGCACTGCCGCCCAGGTGCCGTGCGTCGGGTAAGCATCCGGGTACACAAACAGTTGAATAGTCAGGGTCATGCCCAGCAACGCCAGCGCCGAAAATCGCGTGGCGAAGCCAATCAGAATCAGGGCCGGGAAGAAGTGTTCGGCGAACGCCGCCATGTGTGCCGCGACCTCGGGCGAGAGCAGCGGCACGGGGTACTCACTCTTGAATAATGGAATGGTTGAGTCGGCCAGGCGTGGCCAACTGATCTCGAACGTGCCATCGATCAAGTCGATGGCCAGGCCTTCGACCTTGGTTTGCCCGGACTTCCAGAACACCGCCGCGATGGAGAACCGCGCAATGAAGGCGATCAGGCTCTGTGGAATCATTTCCAGCAGCGCAATGGCGCGGCTGATCGGGTTCTGAGTGTTCATGGCGTTACCTTGTTGTGATGAAGGTGAGTAATGACGTTGTGGGTGATCAACAGGCTCAGGGTCTGGTTGAGGTCGAACGCGGGAGCGGACTCCACGGCCTGAATCAGGGGCTGGCCGTTTTGCAGGTTCTGGATGAAAGCGCTGGCGCCGGGGTCGATGGCAAAGACTTCCACGTCCAGTTCGTTGCGCACGATCAGCGTGTGTTGCCCAACGTTCAGATCGATCCCCGCCAGCGTTGCGTCTTGCTGATGTGCCGCCCAGATCGAAACCACGGCAAAGGCTGACGTCAACAGGTGCAAGGAGGGATGAAATTCGACAGTCAATTCGACCAGGGCTTGCGGATTGGCGAGTGCTGCGCCGATCTGTTGGTGGCTCAGCGGTTGAGCGTCGGCGGCGTGGTAAGCGACAGTGCGCAAGCGTTCCAATCGCGCGACATCGGCCAGATAGGGCAGGCTGGCCGCCGGTTCGAAGCCTTCGACGAAGTCCGCAAAATCGTCGCCGTAATCCTTTATCAGCGGGCTTCGGGGCGCATTGCCGAGCAAATAGATCCCGGCCATGGCGCGGAAGAATTCATCGCCGACCAATTGCGCCACTACGGGGTAGCTGTGCGCCAAGGCGTTGATCAGCGAGCTCTGCACATTGTTGCGATACACCGCGAAACGGCTGGCGGGATCGGCACCGTTGACGCTGAACAAGCCCTCGGGGCACGTCAATTGGCGATCAAGCAGGGCGGCGGCAAATGCGGCTTGAGTGCTCATGGTCGACCCCCGGCACACAGCAAGAGCTCATCGGCCTGACGCGCCTCGGCGTGCAAGACGCTGAAGGCCGGCAGCTGATTGTCGCGTTCGATCAGGGTGGCTATCGGGCCTGTTCGCTCCAGCACGTGCCGGTACAGCGACCAGACGGCGTTATCGATGGGGGCGCCGTGATCATCTATCAGCAGGCGGTCACCGAGGCTGTCGGTGTCTTCGGCAAACCCGGCCAGGTGAATCTCGCCGATGCTTTGAAGGGGCAGGGCGTTGAGGTAGGCCAAAGGGTCGCGACGATGATTGATGCACGACACGTAGACATTGTTCACGTCCAGCAACAGCCCGCAGCCCGTGCGGTGGATGACTTCGCCGATGAAGTCGGCTTCATCGATGGTCGAACGCTCGAACGCCAGGTAAGTGGCCGGATTCTCCAGCAACATCGGGCGTTTCAGGGTGCTCTGCACCTGGTCGATGTGTTCGCAGACGCGGTCTAGCGTTGCGTTGTCATAGGCCAGAGGCAACAGGTCATTCAAAAACGCCGGGCCATGACTGGACCAGGCCAGGTGTTCGGAAAAAGAGTGGGGTTGATAGCGCTCAATCAGTGCGGCGAGGCGCTTGAGGTGCTGAGTGTCCAGCGGACCTTCAGCACCGATCGACAAGCCTACGCCATGCAATGACAGCGGGTATTGCTCGCGAATCAAACCCAGGAAGTGATGAAACGGGCCGCCGGCCACCATGTAGTTTTCGGCGTGGACTTCGAAAAAACCGATGTCCGGGTGTGAACCGAGCACTTCACGGAAGTGCTCGGTCTTGAGCCCCAGCCCGGCGCGGGGCGGGAGCCCGAACGTTGAAGCGTTCATGGTCGACACTCAGGCGGGGTTCAGATCAGGCTTTGGCTTTAGCTTTGTAGGCTTCCATCTGACCGAAACCGGTCGGCGAGGTCTCGCTTGCAGTCGTCGCGCAGGTGCCTTTAGGGACCAGTTTCCAGGCATTAGTCTGGAAGTCGGTTTTCGAGGTGCCGGCGCACGTGGTGCCAGCGCCTGCTGCGCAATCGTTATGGCCTTTCATGGCAACGCCGAAGCATTTTTCCATGTCGTCGGCGGCGTGGGCGGTGGAAACAGCGGCCATGCTCAAAGCAGAACCGAGGGCCAGAACCAGGGCGGTGGCGGACAGGGTGCGGGTGGTAGCAGTCATGGTGTTTCTCCGGTTTTTGAGGATTGGCAAGAACGCGTTTGTGCTTGCTTACCCCACTAGAGAAAGGTCATGGCGATGCGTTACAGCCGCGCCCAAAATTTTTAAAAAAACCTCAAAACACCATCAACCCCTTGTAGGAGCCGAGCTTGCTCGCGATAGCGGTTTGTCATTCGACATCACTGTTGTCTGATCCACCGCTATCGCGAGCAAGCTCGGCTCCTACAGGGATGCATTGTCTGCAATGTAAATGGCAGGCACAAAAAAACGGCCCGAAGGCCGTTTTCTGTTTACCGCAATGGCTTAACCGCCGAGGTACGCTTCACGCACTTTCGGATCGGTCAGCAGGGCTTCACCCGTGCCTTGCATCACCACCCGGCCGTTCTCCAGAACGTACGCACGGTCGGCAATTTTCAGTGCCTGGTTGGCGTTCTGCTCAACCAGGAACACTGTCACACCGTCTTTGCGCAGCTGTTCGATGATGTCGAAGATCTGCTGGATGATGATCGGCGCCAGACCCAACGAGGGTTCGTCGAGCAACAGCAGCTTGGGTTTGCTCATCAGCGCACGGCCGATGGCGAGCATTTGCTGTTCGCCACCGGACATGGTGCCGCCGCGTTGGGCGAAGCGTTCTTTCAGGCGTGGGAAAAGTCCGAGAACCTTGTCCATCTGTTCCTGATAGTCGCCCTTGTCGGTGAAAAAACCGCCCATGGCGAGGTTTTCTTCCACGGTCAGGCGGGAGAACACCCGACGACCTTCCGGGACCACGGCGATGCTTTTGCGCATGATCTGCGACGAGCTCTGGCCGACCAGTTCCTCACCCATGTAGCGGATGCTGCCGCTGTGGGCTTGCGGCGAACCGCAAAGCGTCATCAGCAGGGTCGACTTGCCGGCACCGTTGGCGCCGATCAACGTCACGATTTCGCCCTGACGGACTTCGACGTTGACGCTGTGCAGGGCCTGGATCTTGCCGTAGAAGGTGGAAACGTTTTCGAATTGCAGCATTTACGCTTCCCCCAGGTAGGCTTTGATCACTTCGGGATTGTCGCGGATCTGATCCGGTGTGCCGTTGGCCAGAGGCGTGCCCTGGTTGATCACGACGATGTGGTCGGAAATGCTCATGACCAGTTTCATGTCGTGTTCGATCAACAGCACAGTGACGTTGTGCTCTTCACGCAGCACGCTGATCAGCGCCTTGAGGTCTTCGGTTTCCTTCGGGTTCAGGCCGGCAGCCGGTTCGTCGAGCATGAGGATCCGCGGACGGGTCATCATGCAGCGAGCGATTTCCAGACGACGTTGCTGACCGTAAGCCAGGGTACCGGCCGGGCGGTTGGCGAAGGCCTTGAGGTTGACCTTCTCCAGCCAGTACTCGGCGAATTCCATGGCTTCGCGTTCGCTTTTGCGAAAGCCCGGCGTCTTGAACAGGCCGGCCAGGAAGTTGGTGTTCAAATGACGGTGCTGGGCGATCAAGAGGTTCTCGACCGCGGTCATGTCCTTGAACAACCGCACGTTCTGGAAGGTGCGCACCACGCCTTTGAGGGCGATCTTGTGGCCCGGCAGGCCTTCGATCGGCTCGCCGTCCAGCAGGATGCTACCGCCGCTCGGCTTGTAGAAGCCGGTCAGGCAGTTGAACACCGTGGTCTTGCCGGCGCCGTTGGGGCCGATCAATGCCACGACCTGTTTTTCCTTCACGGTCAGGGCCACGCCGTTGACCGCCAGCAAGCCGCCGAAGCGCATGCTCAGGTTTTCTACTTTCAGGATCTCGCGGCTCATTTGCGCAGCTCCATGTGAGGACGTTGCATGGGCAGCAGGCCTTGAGGGCGCCAGATCATCATCAGCACCATCAAGGCGCCGAACATCAACATGCGGTATTCACTGAACTCACGCATCATTTCCGGCAGCAGGATCATCACCGTGGCGGCGAGTACGACGCCCAGTTGCGAACCCATGCCGCCCAGCACCACGATGGCGAGGATGGTCGCCGACTCGATGAAGGTGAAGGACTCCGGTGTCACCAGGCCCTGACGCGCAGCGAAGAAGCTGCCGGCGAAACCGGCGAAGCAGGCACCCAGGGTGAACGCAGAAAGCTTGATCGCCGTCGGGTTCAGCCCCAGCGCCCGGCAGGCGATTTCGTCTTCACGCAGTGCTTCCCAGGCACGGCCCAGAGGCATGCGCAGCAAGCGATTGATGACGAACAGGGCGAACAGCGACAACAACACCGCGATCAGGTAAAGGAAGATCACCTTGTTCACCGGGTTGTATGTCAGACCGAAGTACTCGTGGAAGGTCTGCAATCCCTCTGCGGCCGTTTTATCGAAGGTCAGTCCGAAAAGTGTTGGCTTGGGAATGTTGCTGATGCCGTTCGGGCCACCGGTGAGGTCGGTCAGGTTACGCAGGAACAGCCGGATGATTTCACCGAAGCCCAGGGTCACGATGGCCAGGTAGTCACCACGCAAACGCAACACCGGGAAGCCCAGCAGGAAACCGAACGTGGCCGCCATCAGGCCGGCAATCGGCAGGCAGATCCAGAAGCTCAGACCGTAGTAGTGCGACAGCAACGCATAACTGTAGGCACCGACGGCATAGAAACCGACATAACCCAGGTCGAGCAGGCCGGCCAGGCCGACCACGATGTTCAGGCCCAGGCCCAGCATCACGTAGATCAGCACCAGCGTTGCAATATCCACCGCACCGCGCGAGCCGAAGAACGGCCAGACCAGCGCACCGATGATCAGCGCAATGATGATCCAGCGTTGGGTGGTCGGCAGGGTCAGGAAATTACTGGCCTTGGCCGGCATCACCGGCATGTTCGGCGAGGATTTCCATGCCGCGCTGATCGACTTGTCGAACAACACTCGCAGGAACATCAGTACCGAGCACAGGGCAATGGTGATCAGCGTGGTGGTGCTGGTGCCATGGACTTCCAGGTTGATGCCGACGATGGTCAACTTCAGCCCGAGTACCGGATACGCCACAGCCCAAACTAACAGTGCGCTGAACAACGCCTGTCTAAGATTCCTAGTCATACTTTTTCAACCTCCGGACGGCCCAACAGGCCGGTTGGCCGGAACAACAACACCAGAACCAATAGACCGAAAGCCACGACGTCCTTGTACTGGTCGCCGAAAATGTCGGCACCAAAGGCTTCCGCTACCCCCAGCACAATCCCGCCGAGCATGGCGCCGGGAATGCTGCCGATACCGCCCAATACCGCTGCGGTGAAGGCCTTGAGGCCGACGAGGAAACCGGCGTTCGGGTTGATCACACCGTATTGCATGCTCAGCAGCACAGCCGCGATGGCCGCCAGTGCAGCACCGATGACGAAGGTCAGGGCGATGATGTTGTTGGTGTTGATACCCAGCAGGTTGGCCATCTTGATGTCTTCGGCACAGGCACGGCAGGCGCGACCCAGGCGAGAGCGGGAGATGAACAGCGTCAGGCCGAGCATGGCGATGAACGTCACCACGAACACCACGATTTGCATGTAGGAAATCAGCACTTCATGTGCACCACCTGGCCCGATGGCAAAGTTGCCGGGGATCAGGTTGGGGATGGATTTGTCCTTGGAGTCTTGCGCCAGCAGAACCGTGTTCTGCAGGAAGATCGACATGCCGATGGCGGAAATCAGCGGAATCAGACGGTTGCTGCCGCGCAAGGGGCGGTAGGCAATCCGTTCGATGCTGTAGCCGTAGGCACTGGTCACGACGATGGTCGCGAGGAAAGCGGCAGTCATCAACAGCGGAACGCTGTCGAGTCCCATCATGGACAGGCCCGCGATGGCGATGAACGCCACGTAGGAACCAATCATGTACACCTCGCCGTGGGCGAAGTTGATCATTCCAATGATGCCGTAAACCATCGTATAGCCGATGGCGATCAGGGCATACGTGCTGCCAATGGTCAGACCATTAACCAGCTGTTGGAAAAAGTGATAGATGTCAGGCATTACAGCGCTCCTAAAAACCTGATACGCATTTCACTGGTGGAGTCATTTTCCCGCTCGAGCCCCGTGGATCTGCATCCACTTCGAACGCGAGGTTTGCCAGCGAACCGCTGATGACGGTTTTGAGATTTTCAGGTGGGGAGACTGGCGGATCACGCCAGCGCGGCCCAAAACGTTCGTAAAACAAAGCCCACGGCACGCCGTGGGCTCTATTGGCAGTCAGTCAGGCAAAGCCTTACTGAGGCGAAGCTTCAGTTTTTGGTTTGCCGAAGTGCCACTCGTAAACCACAAATTTGAAGTCTTTCAGGTCGCCCTTGTCGTCGAACGCCAGGTCGCCAGTCGGGGTTTTGAAGGTGCCAGCGTGGATGGCAGCAGCCACTTTGGCGGTGTCTTCGGACTTGGCAGCCTTGATGCCGTCGGCGATCACTTCCACAGCCGAGTAGGCCGGGAACACGAACGGACCGCTCGGGTCTTCTTTCTTCGCCTTGAACGCGTCAGCCAGGGCAACGTTGGCCGGATCCTGGTCGAAGGATTTCGGCAGGGTTACCAGCAGACCTTCGGAAGCGTCTTTGGCGATCTGCGAAATGGAGTCGTTACCCACGCCTTCCGGACCCATGAACTTGGCTTTCAGGCCTTTTTCCTGGGATTGACGCAGGATCAGGCCCAGCTCTGGGTGGTAGCCGCCGTAGTAAACGAAGTCGACATTGGCTTGCTTGAGCTTGGAGATCATCGAAGAGAAGTCTTTGTCGCCGGCGTTGATGCCTTCGAACACGGCAACCTTGATGCCTTTGCCTTCGAGGGTTTTCTTCACGGCGGTGGCGATGCCTTCACCGTATTGCTGTTTGTCGTGCAGAACAGCAACGATTTTCGGTTTTACGTGATCGGCAATGTAGTTACCGGCGGCAGGGCCTTGGGCGCTGTCCAGACCGATGGTACGGAATACCATTTTGTAACCACGAGCGGTGATGTCCGGGCTGGTGGCAGCCGGGGTGATCATGATCACGCCTTCGTCTTCGTAAATGTCCGAAGCCGGTTGAGTGGAGCTGGAGCACAGGTGACCGACCACGAACTTGACGCCGTCGTTGACGACTTTGTTCGCTACCGCTACCGCTTGTTTCGGATCACAGGCGTCATCGTATTCAACGGCTTCGAGTTTCTTGCCGTCTACGCCGCCTTTGGCGTTGATCTGTTCGATGGCCATTTTGGCGCCACTGAACTGCATGTCGCCGTATTGGGCTACAGGACCGGTCTTAGGGCCGGCGATGCCGATCTTGATGGTGTCAGCTGCGAACGAATGGCTGGCAACCCCGGCCAGAACCATAGCGGCAAACAGTTTGGAAATCTGCTTAGTAGCCTTAGTCATAGTGCTCCACTCTTACTGTTGTAGTTTTTATAGTCCTGGCGCCGAAAGCAGCAGAACCGGGTCAGATATCTGCGACATTCCCCGGAAAAGCCCCTCGGCAACTGTACCGGTACAGTGTAGAGCGCCGATTGTCAGCCTGGGAAGGCGGCGCCGGGGGGCAAATCCTGCGAGTGTCGCTTTTTTGAATGAAAAAGACAGAATTGCGGCGGGGCATTGAGGGGCTTATAGCCGGATCCAGTGCATTCCTTGGCATTCCTGCGCTTTTCAATTCAGTGACTCAATTGCATCCGGGTTTTTCTGCCAGATTATCGACGTTATCATTTGCGTCGATTTCATTTCCGGACAGTCCCATGAATCAAGAACCTAGCACCCTCTATGCCAAGCTGCTTGGTGAAACCGCATCTATTACCTGGAAAGAGTTGGAGCCTTTCTTCGCCAAGGGTGCCCTATTGTGGGTCGACCCCGGCCTGGATTTGATCGCCGCCGCGGAGGCCTTGGCCCAGGATGAAGGCGAGAAAGTGGCTGCCTGGTTGGCCGCCGACAAGGTCGCCAAGCTCTCTGAAACGCGGGCGCTGGATCTTTTTGAACGTGATCCGCAGCTGTGGGCTGTGGTGGTTTCGCCGTGGATTCTGATCCAGGAAAGGGCAGCGAGCGAAAGCGTCGCACCAAAGTAGTGCTTAGTCCCGATGATAAAAAGTGTGTAGGTGAGTAGCGTGATGGCACGTTGCCGTGGAGAAAGGCCACGTACAGGGCCAGCATCACGGTAACGTAAACGTAACGGGCACAGTTCAGTGAGCAGCCGAAGGGCTGCTTAATTGTTTCTGGATATTGGATTTAGCTGATTTCGAAACCGCAATCGCGGGCAAGCCCGGCGCCTACAAGGTTGATGGCGTTCACAACATGTGTGATCGACATCGTCCCTGTAGGAGCCGAGCTTGCTCGCGATTGGGGCGCCGCCGATTAAGCGGTTTTGCCCGTATGGTTATTCAGCGAAATAACCTTGGTCTTGCCGATGCGGTGACGGTAGATCTCGCGCAGGTACTTGATCGCCTTCTTCACGCAATCGCGTGACAGACGAATGTCGTTGATCGAGACAAACTTGTCTTTGTCATTGATCAGCTCGCGGTACTTCTTCTCGTACATCGGTTTGATCGCGTACCAGTTGGTATCGAGGATCTTCGCCGGGTTTTCGAACTCGTTGAGCAAATCATCGATCCGGTCTTCGTCGAACTCTTCATTAATGATGAAATCGAGGATCGAGTTGTCCAGCGTCTCGTCGAAGCGGTACGGGTTTTTCGCAAAGCAGCGCTTGATGAAGGCCACGATCAGCGTCAGGAAGTCGTCCGACAGGCACGGGCTCTTGGCGATCAGGGTGGTCAGCGACAAGTTGGCCGAAGCGCCAATCACCAGCGCATAACGCTTGAGCGTGGTGTTCGGGAACAGGCTGTTGAGGTGAGTCTTCAACCGGTTCAGGTCCATGTAGGACAGCTTGTAGTCTTTTGGCAGCGAAACAATCGACACCACCGACGAGCAGTTCTTGAAGAAGTGCAGGTCGTGCAGCGCCGCGGCGTCGTAACCCGAATTCTTGTACTGCTCCAGCGAGGCGCGATAGCGCTTGGACTCGATCGGCAGCAGGCTGATGCCCTCGATCGCCTGGGTCACCTTGTTGAAGTGCGGCAGGTCGATGGAGCGGAAGAACAGGTCGTCGATGTTCAGGCGCTGCGGCTCTTTCTCGAACACCTTGAACTTGTCGCTGCTCGGCGGCGGGGTTTCCGGGACGACGGATTCGGCGTAGGCAATCGCCACCGGGCCGGCCAGGCTCATGAACAGGTCGTTGGCGTCCAGGCGAATGGTTTCGCCGATGTCGATGCCGGCACGACGGAAATAGTTCTGGTCGTAGTCAGTCGTGACCGCCTGCGCTGTCAGAATGTTGAATATCTGTTGCGAGATGTACTGGTTGGCGTGCTTTTCCATCGCATTGACGTCAATGTTCTGGATGTTGCCGTCATCGCTTTCTTCGGCATAACGCATGATGTCGTTGGAGATCAGCATCATGGCGTTCCATGGGCGGATACGCCCCATGACACTGGCTTCACTGCTGTCTTCGTTGGCGAAGTTGTAGGAGAAGTCCCACTCTTCTGACAGGTATTTGCACAGCAGGCGACCGGCGTTGATGTGCAGCGCCTCAGACATTTCACTGCGGTGATCGGAAATGTTCGGCAGCACGCAAATGCCGCTGGTGAAGATCGGCTCGAAGACGAAGGAGTGACCGCTTTTGCCGTCGTGTTCATCCATCGGCTTGGTGTCGAACGTCTTGTTCATGTACGAGTGTTGCTGGGCCAGGCCGAATTCCGAAGCCATGCCCGAACCGGTACCGCCACCGGCGCTGAAAATCGAGAAGTACAGGCGCGACTGGTTGGCTTTGATCCCGCAGCTGTCGATCAGGTACGAGTGAATCATCTTCCAGTCAGGGCTGGAGAAACGCTGGGTGTCCTTGTTCAGGATGATCTTGGCCAGGTACTGACCGAGAATCGGCGCGTTACCGGCGCCACCGGCGTGGACTTCCGACAAGTCCATGATTTTCATTTTGCTGTAGTCGCGCAGGAAACCGCTCTTTTCGCCTTTGCGCGAGAAACGGATGCGACCGGCAATGTCCTTGTCCAGGTCGCCGAGCATGACCAGCGGCTCTACCAGGAACACCGGTTTGGCACCCTTGTTGGTACCCAGGCGCAGGTTGTTACGAATCCATTGCGCCGGGCTGTAGCCCTTTTCCGCAAAACGTTTGTCCGGCGATAGACGGTCTTCGTTATTGAATTCGTTGAGATAAAACTTGCGGGCGTTGTACACCAGCTCCGCGACGTCCAGGGCGATGTTGGAGCCGCAACGACCCAGGCCAATCAGGCACACCGACGGGAATTCCTGGTCGTTGTGCTGTTCGCTGATGCCCTCGAGATGGGGCGGACGCGGGAACACCATGTCGCGCAGGCCATCGAGGTTATCGAGGATACGGTCGGTGTTGGTTTCGGTGAAATACAGGTACTGCTGAGTGGCCAGCGGGCGCGCCGGGGTCAATGGCTTCGACGATGAGGGGCTGTTCGCCGCGGGGCTCAGTGTCAGATCGGAGACCGTAGTGGCCGGGTTATTTTTAGAAGTCATTGTGCGCCATCTACCTGGACTTGTTGGCTGAGCGACAGCTGTCGTCGAACCATTCACGGAATGGGATCTCGCGTCTTTTTTTGCGCGTATTTGGCCCAAGACTCAGGAACGGGCCTGAGCAACACTGGGGGGAATCCTTTCCTTAGTCATGATGAATCGGCCACTATTCGGCGATCTTTAATCCAAAAGGAGGCTAAATGATGTCAACGCTACCTTCGTTGGGGTTCGCCGGGATCGGCTTGATGGGCCTGCCAATGTGCCGGCGCCTGCTGGCTGCGGGCTATCCGCTGACCGTGTGGAACCGCAATCCGGCCAAGTGCGCGCCGCTGGTTGAGGCCGGTGTCCGACAAGTGGCAACTCCGGCTGAGCTGGGTCAGCACGCCGACATCGTCATGCTGTGCCTGGCGGACACCGCCGTCGTACGTGAAGTGGTTTTTGGCCCGGCCGGGGTGGCGGCGGGAGCGAAAAGCGGTCAGTTGCTGGTGGACTTTTCCAGCCTCGAGCCCGGCGCGACACGAGACATGGCCAAACAGCTGAGTGACACAACCGGAATGAGTTGGCTGGATACGCCGGTGTCTGGCGGTGTGATCGGTGCCGAGGCCGGCAGCCTGGCGATCATGGTCGGCGGCGAGGCCGAGGACTTGCAGCGAGTGCATACGGTGTTAATGAACCTGGGCCAGCGTGTTACTCACATGGGCGGCGTCGGGGCCGGGCAGGTGACCAAGGCGTGCAATCAAATGATCGTGGCGTGCAATGCGCTGGTCATTGCTGAAGTGGTGGCGCTGGCCGAGTGTTCCGGGGTAGACGCGCGGTTGATCGCCGAAGCGTTGGCCGGTGGCTTTGCCGATTCAAAACCCTTGCAAATTCTCGCCCCGCAAATGGCCGAAAGCCGATTCGAACCGGTGAAGTGGCATGTGCGCACGCTGCTCAAGGATCTCGACACTGCGGTGAAGTTTTCCCGCGAACAGGGCTCGGCGACGCCACTCAGCGGATTGGCTGCGCAATTGATGCGACTGCATGGGAGCCAGGGTTTCCTGGAAAAAGATCCGTCGACGCTGGTGCAGATGTACCGCGAGCCAAATTCAAAGGCATGACATTGCACGTTTGCTTGCGCTGGTTGATTTCGTTCCGCGCTGGACGCAAATCACCCCGCGGCGCTAATCGCGTTGTGTACTAAGTCTCAGGCACTTTGTTCGTAGGGGATTTCGAACTCGGGTTGCAGGGCCGGCAGGCCAAATGCAGCCCGGGCGGCGTCGCAATCGACATTGGCTTCACCGTTGACCCACGATGCCTCGAACTCCCGACAGGTGCTGGAGCGTTGATCATAAATCGAGCATTTCGTTTCGCTGCCGACGTTGCCCACCAGGCTGACGCAGCGGGTGGGTTTGCAGTCTGTTCCGAGCATCGCTACCCGGCTGGGGCTGATTGAAGCGACCAGATCGTCAGGCACCGTTCCCCCGGCCGAGGTGCATTCACCCCAKAAGAAAGACACACGGAAATGGGAACAGCAGGCACCGCAATTCAGACACGGACTGACTTCGGACATGGGCGATTATCTAAGAGGAGTGGGCACGCAGGGGGGCGGCGAAGGTCGCTATTCTAGGCTTCGCAACGGGCTTTGGAAGGGGGGGCGAAAGGTATTTTTTACCGGCTGTCGGTACCGTGAAAGTGCCGTTGGATGCCCGTGAGTTCCGGGCCTGGCGGTCGGCATGAGTTGCGTGAATGCCATGGGCTGATATCAGCCTTACAAATAATGACAGACAGCTTTGCCGGGCCTCTCTAGATTGAAGATTCCGGGGGCAGTGAGGCCCCAATAACAATAAAAGAGACGGACCCATGCAGAACTCGACCCAAGCGGCGAATGCCTGGCGCATTCTGTTCCTGTTGTTTCTGGCAAACCTGTTCAACTTCTTCGACCGCACCATTCCCGCGATCATCATCGAGCCGATCCGCATGGAATGGCACCTCAGCGACTTTCAGTTGGGGATCGTCGGTACCGCGTTCACCCTGGTCTATGCGATTGCCGGTCTGCCGCTGGGGCGGATGGCCGATACCGGTTCACGCAGAAAATTGATGGGGTGGGGGCTGGCGGTGTGGAGCGGGTTGACGGCGGTCAATGGGTTGGTGGGCAGCTTCTGGAGTTTCCTGATTGTGCGCATGGGCGTCGGCATCGGTGAGGCCAGTTATGCACCGGCCGCCAATTCGCTGATCGGCGACCTGTTTCCGGCCCACCGCCGGGCGCGGGCGATGGGCATTTTCATGCTGGGTCTGCCGTTGGGGCTGCTGCTGGCATTCTTCACCATTGGCGCCATGGTCAAGGCGTTCGACAGCTGGCGCGCGCCGTTCTTTATCGCGGCAGTGCCGGGGCTGATCCTGGCGATTTTCATGTTCTTCATTAAAGAGCCGAAACGCGGTGCAGCAGAAACCGTACAGGTTTCGCAGGAGCGCGTAGAGCGGCCGATCCGCCGGGTACTGGCGGTGCCGACGTTCCTGTGGCTGGTGATGGCGGGGTTGTGCTTCAACTTCGCGACTTACGCCTGCAACTCATTCCTGGTGCCGATGTTGCAACGCTACTTCCTGATGCCATTGCAGGAAGCGGCGGTGGCGACGGGAGTGATCGTCGGTGTGACCGGTTTGTTCGGCCTGACGATTGGCGGTTGGGTGGCTGACAAGATTCACCAGCGGGTAGCCAGCGGGCGGCTGTTGTTTGCAGCGTTCAGCTTGATTATCTCCACCGTGTGCACGGCTTGGGCGCTGCACTCCGGGCGCATCGAGATCGGCGTGTTTGTGGCGGTCTTCAGCGTGGGCTGGTTGTTTGCCTATAACTTCTATACCTGCGTCTACACCGCGATTCAGGATGTGGTCGAGCCGCGTTTGCGGGCCACGGCGATGGCGCTGTTCTTTGCCGGGCTGTACCTGTTGGGCGGTGGATTGGGGCCGGTGGTGGTGGGCGGTTTGTCCGATCACTTTGCGCACACGGCGATGCTGGCGGCGGGAGCCGAACAGATGACCGAGGCGTTCAAAGCGGTCGGCTTGCACGATGCGATGTACCTGATCCCGGTGGCGTTGTTCTTCACCATGGTCTTTCTGTTTCTGGCGTCGCGGTGTTTTGTGCGCGATGCCAAGCGGATGAAGGCGGGGTTGGTGGCGGTGGTTGAGCCGGGTATTTCTGTGGCGACTGCCTAATCGCCATCGCGAGCAAGCTCGGCTCCCACACTGATCGAGTGGAACCACAAAATTGTGGGCAACTCAGACCTCCTGTGGGAGCCGAGCTTGCTCCGGGCGGCGTTCCGACGATGAGGCCATCAGCAACAACTTAACAATCAAGCAGACAAAAAAAGGCCCGCATCACTGCGGGCCTTTTTTATTTAGCCGGGTAGAGCAGGGGACTTAACCCGCCACCAACACCCGAATCGCTTCCAGGCGCAACGCCGCTTTTTCAAGCATGGCCAAGCCTTGCTCGCGTTGCTTGCGCAGGGCAACCAGTTCGCTGTCGCGCACCGTCGGGTTCACGGCTTGCAACGCTGTCAGGCGAGCCAGTTCTTCGTCGGTGTCGGCGGCCAGGCGACGCTGCGCCTCGGCAACACGCTCGGCATGACGCGGGAAGATCTTGTCTTCGCCCGCGTTGATCCGTGGCGTCAGCTGGTCACGCTGAGCCTGAATGAACTTGTTGGCGCTGGCACGCGGCACACTTTCGAGTTGATCGTTCAAGGTCTCGAACGACACCCGGGCCGAGAGGTCATTGCCATTGGTATCGAGCAGGCAGCGCAGGGCGGCCGGCGGCAGGTAACGGCCCAGTTGCAGCGAGCGCGGTGCAACCACTTCGCTCACGTAGAGCAGTTCCAGCAATACGGTGCCAGGTTTCAGTGCCTTGTTCTTGATCAGCGCCACGGCGGTGTTGCCCATCGAGCCGGACAGGACCAGGTCCATGCCGCCCTGAACCATCGGGTGTTCCCAGGTGATGAACTGCATGTCTTCGCGAGACAGCGCCTGGTTGCGGTCGTAGGTGATGGTCACGCCTTCGTCGTCGCCCAGCGGGAAGCTGGCGTCGAGCATTTTTTCGCTCGGCTTGAGGATCAGTGCGTTTTCCGAATGGTCTTCGCTGTCGATGCCAAACGCGTCGAACAGGGTTTCCATGTAGATCGGCAGGGCGAACTGATCGTCTTGCTCAAGAATGTCTTCAACCAGCGCGTCGCCTTCGCCGGCACCGCCAGAGTTGAGTTCCAGCAGGCGATCGCGACCCGTGTGCAAATCGGCTTCCAGACGCTCACGCTCGGTGCGGGCCTCGTCGATCAGCGCTTGCCACTCACCGTCGTCGGCCTCTTCCAGCAACGGCAGCAGGCGTGGACCGAACTGATGCTGCAAGGCGTTACCGGTCGGGCAGGTGTTGAGGAACGCGTTCAGCGCTTCGTGGTACCACTGGAACAGGCGCTCTTGCGGACTGGTTTCCAGATACGGCACATGCAATTCGATCACGTGTTTCTGACCGATCCGGTCCAGACGACCGATACGCTGCTCCAGCAGGTCCGGGTGCGATGGCAGATCGAACAGCACCAAGTGGTGCGAGAACTGGAAGTTGCGACCTTCACTGCCGATTTCCGAGCAGATCAGCACCTGTGCACCGAATTCTTCGTCGGCGAAGTAAGCGGCGGCGCGGTCACGTTCGAGGATGTTCATGCCTTCGTGGAACACCGTGGCCGGAATGCCGGAGCGCACACGCAGGGCGTCTTCCAGGTCCATGGCGGTTTCGGCGTGGGCGCAAATCACCAGCACTTTGGTGCGCTTGAGCATTTTCAGCTGGTCGATCAGCCACTCGACGCGCGGGTCGAATTTCCACCAGCGCTCTTCTTCGCTGGCGTCCGGCTGGGCCTGGAAGCTGACTTCCGGGTACAGCTCGGCGTGATCGCCCAATGGCAATTCGAGGTATTCGTCAGGGCATGGCAGCGGGTACGGGTGCAGTTTGCGCTCCGGGAAACCCTGCACGGCGGCGCGGGTGTTACGGAACAGCACGCGGCCGGTGCCGTGGCGGTCCAGCAGTTCGCGCACGAGGCGGGCGCTGGCTTCGGTGTCGCCGTCATTCACGGCCGTCAACAGGGCTTCGCCTTCGTTGCCAAGAAAACCGTGAATGGTTTTGTGTGCTTCAGGCGACAGGCGCCCCTTGTCCAGCAGTTCCTGAACGGCTTCGGCCACCGGGCGATAATTTTCGCTCTCGGCGCGGAAGGCGGCCAGGTCATGGAAGCGGTTCGGGTCGAGCAGGCGCAGACGGGCAAAGTGGCTGTCCTGGCCCAGTTGTTCCGGGGTCGCGGTCAGCAGCAGGACGCCGGGAATGGTCTCGGCGAGTTGCTCGACAAGGGTATATTCCGGGCTGGCCTTGTCTTCGTGCCATACCAAGTGGTGGGCTTCGTCGACGACCATCAGGTCCCAGCCGGCGGCAAACAGCGCGTCCTGGGCCTTCTCGTCTTCCACCAGCCACTCAAGCGCAACCAGTGCGAGCTGAGTGTCTTCGAACGGGTTGGTGGCATCGCTTTCGATGAAGCGTTCTTCGTCGAACAGCGCGACTTGCAGGTTGAAGCGGCGGCGCATCTCGACCAGCCACTGGTGCTGCAGGTTCTCGGGAACCAGAATCAGCACGCGGTTGGCGCGACCCGAGAGCAGTTGGCGATGGATCACCAGACCGGCTTCAATGGTTTTACCCAGGCCTACTTCGTCCGCCAGCAGAACCCGCGGCGCAATGCGGTCGGCAACTTCGCGTGCGATGTGCAATTGGTGTGCAATAGGTTGCGCACGCACGCCACCCAGACCCCAAAGCGAGGACTGCAACTGGCGGCTGGTGTGTTCCAGCGTGTGGTAGCGCAGGGAGAACCAGGCGAGCGGGTCGATCTGCCCGGCGAACAGGCGGTCGCTGGCCAGGCGGAACTGAATGAAGTTCGACAGTTGGGTTTCCGGCAGGGTCACCACTTCGTTCTGCGCGTTGAGGCCGTGGTAGACCAGCAGGCCGTCGACATCGTCGACTTCCTGGACGGTCAGTTTCCAGCCTTCGAAGTGAGTGATGGAATCACCGGGCGAAAACCGCACACGGGTGAGAGGCGCATTCCTTAGCGCGTACTGGCGAGTGTCGCCAGTGGCCGGATAGAGCACGGTCAACAAGCGGCCGTCCTGTGCCAGAACGGTGCCTAAACCCAGCTCGGCTTCGCTGTCACTGATCCAGCGTTGCCCCGGTTGATACTGCTGCGCCATGCTGCCTGACTCCCACCTTGAAAAAGCGGGCTATCTTAACGGAATGAGACCTTCAGGGCCAAAGGACTCTCATAAAAACTCGCAGTCTTACGTTAGCCCAACGATGCCGCGCCCGCAGGTCGGGGCACCAAATCGTGCCAAACGGGTCACAGTTTGCGACCGATGGCTCAAGTCGCCATCGCCGCAGCCGACAGCTTGCTGACAGGAGACCAATAATCATGCTGCTACCGATGCTCCCCTTGAGTGCCGTGCCGATCACCTCACAGCAGGACCCGATTCGCCAGCGCCCGGATATTCCGCCGGTGGTGGCGGTACAGGAGAGCTCGAACGAGAGCACGATCGACCTGCAGCAGCGCGACCCTGAAGAAGCGGCGTTTCAGCTGCGAGAGGAGCAGCGCCGCCAGCTGGAGCGCGAGCGCCGTCGTCGCGAAGCCGATGAAGACCCTGAAGAACACCTGGCGATACCCGGTGATGAGTTGAATGCCGACAACACGGTACCGGTGGCGCCATTGATGGAAGATCAACCGCGCCAGGGCTTGTGGGTCGATATCCAGATTTGAGGTTGTGGCTGGTCAGCGCGACCGCCAGACCGCATTATTGCGACACACCTGCCAAACGATGCATTGAGCACCATGAGCCAAGACGACAAACTGATTGATCTCAACGCTGAACGCGCAAAACGGGTTCACGACCTTAATGAAAAACGTCTGAACGAAGTTCGTCAGGCGTTTGAGCAGGCGATGCCATTGGGTAAAGCCAAGAAGAAACCGAAGAACAAGCCGAAAAAGCGTTGAAGTACCCTGCACTTATTGATGCAGGTCAGCTGTTACCCCTCCTTTAAGTCCGGTCTCGGGCGATCTTGATCCAAGTCAATTTCTTCTTCCGCCTGTTTGGTTAACTTAGCCCTATCGCAACAGGGCAAGTCCAAGAGGCCAGTCATGTTTTTCGACAACGTGGTGATCGCCGGGGTGCTGACTGTCAGCCTCATGGTTGTGTTTTTCGCAGGTTTTGGATTTTTTATCTGGAAGGATTCGCATAAGCGCAAACCGTAGTTCCTTCTGGATGTAATGAGCACGCAAGGCATTTTGGGCAACTTCGGTTGCCCTTTTTTTTTGCCTGCAAATCTATCGGAATAAGCCGACCTATTGTAGGAGCCGAGCTTGCTCGCGATGGGGCCATACCATTCAACATTCATGTTGCCTGTAAGGCCGCGATCGTCGGAACGCCGCCCGGAGCAAGCTCGGCTCCTACAGGTTATGGGGTTTTTTGGGGGTTCCGGAGGCAATAAAAAGGCGCGAACCTCACGGAACGCGCCTTTTTTTGTGCGGCTGTGTATCAGCTGCCGAGTGCCTTCGACGCCAGCCAGAACAGGCCGGCCGACAGGGCCACGGTCGCAGGCAGGGTCAGGACCCAGGCCAACAGGATGGTTTTTACCGTGCCGCCTTGCAGGCCGCTTTTGTTCGCGACCATGGTACCGGCCACGCCCGAGGACAGCACATGGGTGGTGGAGACCGGCAGGCTGAAGATGTTGGCCAGGCCGATCATGCACGCGGTGGTGATCTGCGCCGACATGCCTTGTGCGTAAGTCATGCCTTGCTTGCCGATTTTCTCGCCGATGGTCAGTACTACGCGYTTCCAGCCRACCATGGTGCCCAGGCCCAACGCCAGTGCTACCGCSAGAATCACCCAGAATGGCGCGTATTCGGTGGTCGTGGTCAGGTCTTTGCGCAGTTTGTCCAGGTCAGCCTTTTCGCGGGCATTGAGATTAGGCAGCTTGCCGACTTTCCTTGCGGTGTCATCCAGGCAGAGCAGGTAGCGACGTACTTCGATGCGGCTTTCCGACGTCAACGAGTGGTAGTCCGATACACCATTCAGGGTGCCGAGCAGGGCGGTGATGGTCGGTTCGGTCTGTTGCGGGTTGCAACGGAATTTCTCCGGCAGATCACCTTCTATGCTTTTGCCCAGCGCCAGGTATTCACCCAGGGTGTCGGCATTGCGCTTGTAGAACTGGCTCAGGTGCAGGGTCGCATCGCGAGTCCGTTCGATCTGGTAAGTCGTGCTGCTCAGGTCGAGTACGAATTGAGCCGGCACGATACCGATCAGCACCAGCATGATCAGGCCGATACCTTTCTGGCCGTCGTTCGAGCCGTGCACAAAGCTCACGGCCATGGCCGAGATCACCAATACCAGGCGGTTCCAGAACGGTGGGCGCTTCTTGTCATCGAGCTTGCGGCGCTGGTCCGGTGTCTTGTGCATCTTGGACAGGGGACGCCACCATTTAAGGCCGATCAACACCAAGGCCGCGACAAGGAAGCCAGCCATTGGTGAGAACACCAGGGAAGCACCGATATCGATCGCCTTCTGCCAGTTCACGCCATCGGCCAACGGAATGTCGTTGATCAATGCGTTGGCCAGTCCGACACCGAGGATCGAACCGATCAGGGTGTGGGAGCTGGAGGCGGGGATACCGAAGTACCAGGTGCCCAGGTTCCAGGTGATGGCGGCGGCGAGCAACGAGAACACCATCGCCAGTCCGTGACCGGTGTTTACATTGATCAGCAGTTCTACCGGCAGCAGGTGGACGATGGCATACGCCACGCCAACACCGCCCAGCAGCACGCCGAGGAAGTTGAACACACCGGAAAAGAACACCGCCAGGTGAGGCGGCATGGCTTTGGTGTAGATAACGGTGGCCACCGCGTTTGCGGTGTCATGAAAGCCGTTGATGAACTCGAAGGCGAGGACAAAGGCCAGGGCGAGCAAGAGGCTCACAAGCACCCAAGCATCCAGTCCGCTGAATAAATCGATCATGAAGGTTTTCTGACCCGGTCATAAGGGGGCGCGATTATGCCAGAAAAGACTGCTAATCAATGCACTAGGTGCTCATCGGTAACATTCTTCAACGAAATAGTTTGTGACGAACGCCTATCTCCCAGCGTTTTACCGGGTTTTTCAAACCATTGAATTCATTGGGGAATGCAGCAGCCACAAGGGTTTCTCCCGTGAAGTCGAGAGGCTTGAACGCTTGTGTGAAATATCTGAGAAGAGGGTCAGAAATGAGCCTTTTGCCTCATCCGATGGGTGAGGGAGCCGCTGCCCGCTTGTAGCAGGCGCGAAAGGCTTCATTGATGCAACCCGCTTTTAACGGGAGCAGACGCAGACCCTTGAAGGGATTCGGGCCGAGGCAGTCAGGGCTCTTCGGCTTTGAGTTCCTTTTCCATCTTCTGCAATTCCTGAGTAAACGCCTGATCCTGAACGGTGGCGCGTTTACGCCAGGGTTTACGTTCCGGCTCGGGCTGGGCGGCGTAGGTGGTGACTTCTCCGCCGTAAACTTCCTTGTAACGTTGTTCCTGGCGCTCAAGTTCCGCGCGCAGTTCGTCTTTCGTCACAGTGCTACCTGTTTGAGTTGAGATAAATTCCGGTGAATCGCGCTGCATCGAGTCGATTGACCACGCTCGTAGAAAGGCTATTGCCAAAGAAGGCAACCTTTTTGACGGCATGCGAACAATACTTCCATGTTGCAGGCGGCCACGACACCAGAGAAAACAGCTGACGCAGCATCAGGTTCCTGTTTCAGCAAGCGCATTGGCGGTGCATATGAAATGAGCGTCAGGCGCTTGCTGTGGGCAACGACGATGGGAGATCGTGTTGCCGGGTGGCGGACTCGGCGGATAAAAAACCGTTACGCCACTAATTGCATTATAGCGGTCGATTCGAAGAACACTATCTCCGAGGCGTTAAAAGTAGTTCGTCATGTGTGATTGTTTTGTTACTCACAAGTTTCGGCGGCAACTATAACGTCGATGCAGCTGACTGTGCGACGTTGTCATTCTGACGTCACTAAAGTGAATAAGTTTGATTGTTACTTCGACCTTTTAGAGGGCGTGCAGTCAAGAACAAAAGCAGGCACTGGATGGTGTGAGTGGCGGCAAGCCCGGCGTAGCATGGATTGCGATTACCGGTCGATGGTTCGATAATCGCCCAATCTTGGCGTTGCCTGTCTTGTGTGTCAGGCCTGGAACCGCCTGTAATAGTCGCTGATCCGTGTAGGAAAGGACCTGATATGAACGATCAAATGCGCAACTCCTTCGCTTCAGTGGCGCCACCCATCGTCGCCTCGCCCGCCAAGCGAATCCAGGCCCTGACCGGTGATCCCGATTTCATGACGTCCCTGGCCCGTGGGCTGGCGGTGGTGCAGGCGTTTCAAGAGCGCAAGCGACACCTGACGATTGCCCAGATCAGCCACCGTACCGAAATTCCCCGCGCCGCCGTGCGACGCTGCCTGCATACGTTGATCAAACTCGGCTACGCCACCACTGACGGTCGCACCTATTCGTTGCTTCCCAAAGTGCTGACGCTGGGCCATGCCTATTTGTCTTCGACGCCGCTGGCGGTTTCTGCCCAGCCGTATCTGGACCGCATGAGTGAGCAACTGCATGAGGCGTGCAACATGGCCACGCTGGAAGGTGACGATATTCTCTATATCGCACGCTCGGCCACCACTCAGCGCCTGATCTCGGTCGACCTTTCAGTGGGCGGTCGCTTGCCGGCCTATTGCACGTCAATGGGCCGCATTCTGCTCGCCGCACTGGATGACACTTCGCTGCGCGAGTACCTCGATCATGCCGAGCTGCAAGCCAAGACCAGCCGCACCTTGCACACGCCCGAGGCGTTGCTCGAATGCCTGCAAGAAGTGCGGCAACAGGGTTGGTGCATCGTCGATCAGGAACTGGAGCAGGGCCTGCGTTCGATTGCCGTACCGGTGTATGACGCCTCCGGCCAGGTGGTGGCCGCCTTGAACGTCAGCACCCATGCTGGCCGTGTCAGTCGTAATGAGCTGGAACAACGGTTTCTGCCAGGGCTGCTCAGCGCCAGCCGCGACCTCAGCGCACAGCTTTTCGCTTAAGCGTCCGTTTAAGCTGTTCGATAAACGCACAGACTCGCGTTTATCGAATTGACGCTCTTTCCCCTTGATCATTACTGTCGCGGCAGCGCCAGCCCTTGGCTGGCACCTGTCCGACTGCGTTCTTGCGTGGAATAAAAATAATGAACCAGCCCCAGTCTGCTGTAGGTAACTGCCTCGACGTGCAGTCCTTCATCAATGCTCAACCCATTTCGCGCTATCAGTGGCGAGTGGTGATCCTGTGTTTCTTGATTGTCTTCCTCGATGGCCTCGACACCGCAGCCATGGGCTTTATTGCGCCTGCGTTGTCGCAGGATTGGGGGATCGACCGCGCCAGTCTCGGCCCGGTCATGAGTGCGGCGCTGATCGGCATGGTCTTCGGCGCATTGGGTTCCGGCCCGTTGGCTGACCGTTTCGGGCGAAAAGTCGTACTGGTCGGCGCGGTGTTTCTGTTTGGTGCCTTCAGTCTGGCGTCGGCCTACAGCACCAACGTCGATCAATTGTTGGTGTTGCGCTTCCTCACTGGCCTGGGTCTTGGCGCGGGCATGCCCAACGCCACGACATTGCTGTCGGAATACACCCCGGAGCGCAAAAAGTCCTTGCTGGTGACCAGCATGTTCTGCGGCTTCAACCTCGGCATGGCCGGCGGCGGGTTTATTTCCGCCAAGCTGATTCCGGCGTTCGGCTGGCACAGCCTGCTGCTGATCGGTGGGGTTCTGCCGCTGATCCTCGCCGTCGTTCTGCTGTTATGGCTGCCGGAGTCGGCGCGTTACCTGGTCGTGCGCAATCGCGGCACCGACAAAGTACGCAAGGCCCTGGCGCCGATCGACCCGAGCGTCGTCGCCCAAGCGTCGAGCTTCAGCGTGCCGGA
This sequence comes from Pseudomonas sp. P1_F1_2, assembly GCF_056405815.1. Lineage (NCBI taxonomy): Bacteria > Pseudomonadati > Pseudomonadota > Gammaproteobacteria > Pseudomonadales > Pseudomonadaceae > Pseudomonas > Pseudomonas sp. P1_F1_2. Next base: position 30,824 of record NZ_JBFUBK010000029.1, read on the forward strand.
ACAGAAAACCGTCAAGGCCCGCAACGTGCTGGCGGTGATTTTCTCGGGCACCTACAGCGCCGGCACGTTATTGCTGTGGCTGACCTACTTCATGGGGCTGGTGATTGTGTACCTGCTGACTAGCTGGCTGCCGACGCTGATGCGCGACAGTGGCGCCAGCATGGAGCAGGCCGCGTTCATTGGCGCATTGTTCCAGTTTGGTGGCGTGCTGAGTGCAGTGGGCGTGGGCTGGGCGATGGACCGGTTCAATCCGCACAAGGTCATCGGCATTTTCTACTTGATGGCCGGGGTGTTTGCCTACGCAGTGGGGCAGAGCCTGGGCAACATCACCTTGTTGGCGACCTTGGTGCTGGTGGCGGGTATGTGCGTCAACGGTGCGCAATCGGCAATGCCGTCGCTGGCGGCGCGGTTCTATCCGACGCAAGGGCGGGCGACCGGCGTCTCGTGGATGCTGGGGATTGGCCGTTTCGGCGCGATTCTCGGCGCATGGATGGGCGCGACGCTGCTGGGCCTTGGCTGGAACTTCGAGCAAGTGCTGACCGCGCTGGTGATTCCGGCGGCGTTGGCGACCACGGCTGTGGTGATCAAAGGCATGGTCAGTCATGCGGATGCGACCTGACGCCAGGCTCCACATAATCGTTCCCACGCTCCGCGTTGGAACGCCTCAAGGGACGCTCCGCGTCCAGTGACGCGGAGCGTCACGGGCTGCATTCCCACGCGGAGCGTGGGAACGATCAGGCAGGTAGGTAGCCAGACAACAATCTGTTCGATAAACGAACACTCAGTCGATTATCGGATTGTTTGGCGTTTTGCACAGGCTTAACCTTCAGGCATTCCGGCGCTGCGCATCGCGCCTTTTTCTTCCACTGTCGGTTCATAACAAAACGGGAGCCTGCCCCATGGCTGAAATTCTTTCGCTGCACGACGCGGTGAAGCAATTCGTAAACGACGGCGATACGGTCGCGCTCGAAGGCTTTACTCATCTGATTCCTACGGCGGCGGGTCATGAAATCATTCGTCAGGGCAAGAAAGACCTGACGCTGGTGCGCATGACTCCTGACCTGATCTACGACCAGTTGATCGGCGCCGGTTGTGCTCGCAAGTTGATTTTCTCCTGGGGTGGCAACCCGGGCGTGGGGTCGCTGCACCGTCTGCGCGACGCTGTCGAGAAACAGTGGCCGCATCCGCTGGAGATCGAAGAACACAGCCACGCCGACCTGGCCAATGCCTACGTCGCTGGCGCCTCCGGCTTACCGTTCGCGGTGCTGCGGGCCTACGCCGGTTCCGACTTGCCGAAGGTCAATCCGCTGATCAAGAGCGTCACCTGCCCGTTTACCGGTGAAGTGCTGGCCGCCGTACCGTCGGTGCGTCCGGACATCACCGTGATTCACGCACAGAAAGCCGACCGTAAAGGCAACGTGCTGCTGTGGGGCATTCTCGGTGTGCAGAAAGAAGCCGCACTGGCCGCCAAGCGCTGCATCGTCACCGTCGAGGAAATTGTCGACGACCTCAATGCCCCGATGAACTCCTGTGTGCTGCCGACCTGGGCGCTGAGCGCGGTCTGCCACGTACCGGGCGGCGCGCATCCTTCCTACGCGCACGGTTACAACGAGCGTGACAACCGCTTCTACCAGGCCTGGGATCCGATTGCCCGCGACCGTGAAACTTTCACCGCATGGATCAACGAATACATCCACGGTAGCGCTGACTTCAGCGAGTTCCAGGCCAAGCTGGCCGCTGCTTCGGAGGCCAAGTAATGACTTACACCACCAATGAAATGATGACCGTCGCCGCCGCACGCCGTTTGAAGAACGGTTCGGTGTGCTTCGTCGGCATCGGCCTGCCATCGAAAGCAGCCAACCTGGCACGTCTGACCTCGTCGCCGGACGTTGTCCTGATCTACGAATCGGGCCCGATCGGTGCCAAGCCGAGCGTACTGCCGCTGTCGATTGGTGACGGCGAACTGGCCGAAACCGCCGACACCGTGGTGCCGACCGGCGAGATTTTCCGTTACTGGCTGCAGGGTGGGCGCATCGACGTCGGCTTCCTCGGCGCCGCGCAAGTCGACCGCTTCGGCAACATCAACACCACCGTGGTCGGCGATTACCATTCGCCGAAAGTCCGTCTGCCGGGTGCCGGTGGCGCGCCGGAAATTGCCGGCTCGGCCAAGAGCGTGCTGATCATCCTCAAGCAGTCGGCGCGTTCCTTCGTCGATAAACTCGACTTCATCACCTCGGTCGGCCATGGCGAGGGCGGTGATTCGCGCAAACGTCTCGGTCTGCCGGGCGCCGGGCCGGTCGGCATTATTACCGACCTGTGCATCATGGAACCGGAAGTCGGTACCCATGAATTCGTGGTCACCGCACTGCACCCGGGCGTGACCCGCGAGCAAGTGGTCGCCGCCACCGGTTGGGCGATGCGCTTTGCCGACACTGTTGAGCAAACCGCCGAGCCGACTGAAGTCGAGCTGACCGCGCTGCGCGATCTGGAAGCTCGTACCGCTGCCGCCCACGGCCAAGCCCCCGGAGAAGCCTGATGCGTGACGTTTATATCTGCGACGCCATTCGCACCCCCATTGGCCGTTTTGGCGGCGGGCTGTCGACCGTTCGTGCCGATGACCTGGCCGCCGTGCCGATCAAGGCCCTGATGGAGCGCAATCCGTCGGTGGACTGGAACGCAGTGGACGAGGTGTTCCTCGGCTGCGCCAACCAGGCCGGCGAAGACAACCGTAACGTCGCACGCATGGCGTTGTTGCTGGCGGGCCTGCCGGAAACCATTCCGGGCGTGACCCTCAATCGCCTCTGCGCCTCGGGCATGGATGCCATCGGCACYGCGTTCCGCGCCATCGCCAGTGGCGAAATGGAGCTGGCGATTGCCGGCGGTGTCGAGTCGATGTCCCGCGCGCCGTTCGTAATGGGCAAGGCTGACGCAGCGTTCTCGCGCAACATGAAGCTGGAAGACACCACCATCGGCTGGCGTTTCATCAACCCGTTGATGAAAGCGCAATACGGTGTGGATGCGATGCCGCAGACCGCTGACAACGTGGCGGACGATTACGAAGTGTCCCGTGAGGATCAGGACGCTTTCGCACTGCGCAGCCAACAACGCGCCACTGCCGCGCAAGCCGCAGGATTTTTCGCCGAAGAAATCGTCGAAGTGCGCATTGCCCACAAGAAGGGTGAAACCGTGGTGACGCAGGACGAACACCCTCGCGCTGATACCACCCTGGAAACCCTGGCCAAACTCAAGCCGGTCAACGGCCCTGACAAAACCGTCACGGCTGGCAATGCGTCCGGTGTGAATGACGGCGCGGCGGCGTTGATTCTCGCCTCCGGTGAGGCGGTGAAGAAACATGGCCTGACCGCCCGCGCCAAAGTGCTGGGCATGTCCAGCGCCGGCGTTGCCCCTCGGGTAATGGGTATTGGCCCGGTGCCGGCGGTGCGCAAACTGACCGAGCGCCTCGGTCTGGCTGTCAGCGATTTCGACGTGATCGAACTCAACGAGGCCTTTGCCAGCCAAGGCCTGGCGGTGCTGCGTGAATTGGGAATTGCCGACGATGCAGCCCAAGTTAACCCGAACGGCGGCGCCATTGYGCTCGGCCATCCGCTGGGCATGAGCGGTGCGCGTCTGGTGCTGACCGCGTTGCATCAGCTGGAAAAAACCGGTGGCAAGAAAGGTCTGGCGACCATGTGTGTTGGCGTCGGTCAGGGTCTGGCCCTGGCGATCGAACGCGTCTGACACGCTGCGTCGACTAATAAGAACAGAGGAAAGCGAAATGACTGACAAGCCTGGTTACCGTCGTCCGCAGGAGGGCACCCAGCCCGAGTACCTGCACCTGACGTATCAATCCACCAACCTGCGCTCACCGTCCAAACCGTTGGTGTTTTTGCCTCATTCGTTGTCGGAAATCACCGGACCGACCATTGGCGCTGAACGCGTTAACGAGACGGACAACGACCTGACGGCTCAGCACAAAGGCGAGCCGTTGGGTGAGCGCATCATCATTCACGGCCGCGTGCTGGATGAAAACGGTCTACCGGTGCCGGGCATTCTGGTGGAAATCTGGCAGGCCAACGCCGCCGGTCGCTACAACCATGCTCGCGACCTGCACGACGCGCCGCTGGACCCGAACTTCACTGGCACCGGCCGCACCGTGACCGACGCCGATGGCTGGTATCAGTTCCAGACCATCAAGCCCGGCGCCTACCCGTGGGGTAACCACCACAACGCGTGGCGCCCGGCGCACATCCATTTCTCGCTGTTCGGGCCGAGCATCCTGACGCGCCTGGTGACGCAAATGTATTTCCCCGGCGACCCGCTGTTGGCGTATGACCCGATCTACAATTGCGTACCCGACACCCGCGCCAAGGAGCGTTTGATCGCCACGTTCGATCTGGAAAAAACCGTCCCTTCCTACGCCCTCGGTTATCGCTGGGACATCGTCTTGCGCGGCCGCGATGCCACGCCGATGGAGAAATAAGATGACGCTGAATGCGACCACGTCCCACACCGTCGGGCCGTATTACCACATCGGCCTGACCTGGCTGAACCGCGAAGACCTGACCGTCGCACAAACCCTGGGTGAGCGCGTGGCGATCACCGGGCAAGTCGTCGATGGCAATGGCGACTTCGTCAATGATGCGATGCTGGAAGTCTGGCAGGCCAACGCGGCCGGCAAGTACGACCACCCGGAAGATGATCAGGACAAGCCGCTGGACCCGAACTTTGAAGGCTTTGGCCGGGTGCCGGTAGATGCCGAAGGGCGCTTTCGTTTTACCACCATCAAGCCGGGCACGGTTGAAGGCCTGAAAGGCTCGACCCAGGCACCGCACCTGGTGGTGCTGGTGTTTGCTCGTGGATTGGTGAAGCACTTGCTGACGCGGATTTACTTTGATGGCGAGCCGGCGAACGTGTCGGACCCGTTGCTGGAGTGCGTGCCGGCCGAGCGCCGCAGTACCTTGTTGGCGAAGCAGGATGCGTCCGGTGTTTACCAGTGGAATGTGATCCTGCAAGGCACTGATGCCGAGACGGTGTTCTTCGATTATTGATCGAACACCACAGAACCTGTGCTGATCGTTCCCACGCTCTGCGTGGGAATGCCGCCAGGGGCGCTCCGCGTCCACTGTGACGCGGAGCGTCACGGGATGCATTTCCACGCAGAGCGTGGGAACGATCGATGTGAGGACTGAATCTGCGGAACGGGACTGTTGCGAAGTGTGTCTAGACTCTCACTGTCCCCATTGAGTGAAAAACAATGACAACACCCACGGCTATTACAGATCACTACACCGGTGAAGAACGCAGCAAGCGGATCTTTGCCATTGTCGGTGCCTCGTCCGGCAACCTTGTGGAATGGTTCGACTTCTACGTCTATGCCTTTTGCGCGATTTTTTTTGCGCCGGCCTTTTTTCCGTCTGACAACCCCACGGTGCAGTTGGTCAACACCGCTGGCGTATTCGCCGCCGGGTTCCTGATGCGCCCCATTGGCGGCTGGGTTTTCGGCCGGTTGGCGGACAAGCACGGGCGCAAGAGCTCGATGATGATTTCGATTCTGATGATGTGCTTCGGTTCGTTGCTCATCGCTTGCCTGCCGACCTACAAGGACATCGGCGTCTGGGCCCCGATCCTGCTGCTGTTCGCGCGTTTGATTCAAGGTTTGTCGGTGGGCGGCGAATACGGCACCACCGCCACGTACATGAGTGAAGTCGCCCTCAAGGGCCAGCGCGGGTTTTTCGCCTCGTTCCAATACGTGACGCTGATTGGTGGGCAGTTGCTGGCGGTGTCGCTGGTGGTGATCCTGCAACAGTTCCTCACCGAGGATGACCTGCGTGCCTACGGCTGGCGGATTCCATTCGTGGTCGGTGCGTGCGCGGCGCTGATTTCGCTGTACCTGCGGCKTTCGCTGAAAGAAACCTCCAGCAAGGAAATGCGCGAAAACAAGGACGCCGGTAGCATCAGCGCGCTGTTCCGTGACCACAAAGCCGCGTTCATTACCGTGCTCGGTTACACCGCCGGTGGTTCGCTGATTTTCTACACATTCACTACCTACATGCAGAAGTACCTGGTGAACACCGCCGGCATGCCGGCCAAGACCGCCAGTTACATCATGACCGGCGCACTGTTCCTCTATATGTGCATGCAGCCGTTCTTCGGCATGCTCGCCGACAAGATCGGCCGGCGTAACTCGATGCTCTGGTTCGGTGCCCTCGGGACCTTGTGCACCGTGCCGATTCTGTTGAGCCTGAAAAGTGTCAGCAGTCCGTTCATGGCTTTCGGGCTGATTACCCTAGCGCTGGCGATCGTGAGTTTCTACACCTCGATCAGCGGCCTGGTAAAAGCCGAGATGTTCCCGCCGGAAGTGCGCGCACTGGGCGTTGGCCTGGCGTACGCGGTGGCGAACGCGATCTTCGGTGGTTCGGCGGAATACGTGGCGCTGAGCCTCAAGGCTGTTGGCATGGAAAACTCCTTTTATTGGTACGTCACGGTGATGATGGCGGTGGCGTTCCTGTTCAGTCTGCGTCTGCCCCGGCAGGCGAAATATTTGCACCACGACCTTTGATCTTTACGCGCGGGCCTGACCGGCCCGCGCCTCCAGGGACTGTTTATGAACGAGCGACCGGGCAATCAATTGTTCGATGCCTACTTCACTGCCCGCGATATGCGTGACGTGTTTTGCGATCAAGGCCGGGTTCAGGCCATGCTCGATTTCGAAGCCGCGCTGGCCCGGGCCGAGGCGCGTGTCGGTCTGATTCCGCAAACCGCGGTCGCCCCGATTGAAGCGGCGTGTGCGGCCGGGCATTACGACTTCGCCGCCCTCGGCGAGGCGATTGCCACGGCGGGCAATTCCGCCATTCCATTGGTCAAGGCATTGGGCAAACAGATCGCAACCCGTGATGCGCAAGCTGAGCGCTATGTGCATTTGGGCGCGACCAGCCAGGACGTGATGGACACCGGCCTGGTGTTGCAACTGCGTCTGGCATTGGCATTGATCGAAAGCGATCTCGCGCAACTGGGCGATACCCTCGCCACTCAAGCCAAGCGATATATCGCCACTCCGCTGGCGGGACGCACCTGGTTGCAGCACGCAACGCCGGTCACCCTCGGCATGAAAATCGCCGGTTGGCTGGGCGCGGTCACCCGTAGCCGTCAGCGCTTGCAAGAGCTCAAGCCACGTCTGCTGGTGCTGCAATTCGGCGGTGCCTCTGGAACCCTGGCAGCCCTTGGCGCGCAAGCGATGCCGATTGCCGAAGCGCTGGCCGGCGAGTTGCAACTGACCTTGCCGGAACAACCCTGGCACACCCAGCGCGATCGTCTGGTGGAGTTCGGCTCCGTGCTGGGATTGATCGCCGGCAGCCTGGGCAAACTCGGCCGCGACATCAGCTTGCTGATGCAGACCGAAGCCGGCGAAGTGTTCGAGCCGTCGGCGCCGGGCAAGGGCGGTTCCTCGACCATGCCGCACAAGCGCAACCCGGTGGGCGCGGCGGTGCTGATCGGCGCGGCGACTCGGGTTCCCGGCTTGCTCTCGACGCTGTTCAGCGCAATGCCGCAGGAACACGAGCGCAGCCTCGGTTTGTGGCATGCCGAATGGGAAACCCTGCCCGAGATTTGCTGCCTGGTGTCCGGCAGCCTGAAGCAAGCGCTGCTGGTCGCGCAGGGCCTGGAAGTGGATGCGCAGCGCATGGCGCGCAACCTCGATCTGACCCAGGGCCTGGTGCTGGCCGAAGCGGTGAGCATTGTCCTCGCCCAGCGGGTCGGCCGCGACACTGCGCATCATCTGCTGGAACAGTGCTGCAAGCGTGCGGTGGCTGAACAGCGTCATCTGCGTGCCGTCCTCGGTGACGAGCCGCAAGTGACCGCCGAGCTTTCTGGCGCTGAACTCGATCATTTGCTGGACCCCGCCCATTACCTCGGTCAGGCCCGTACCTGGGTCGAGCGAGCGGTGGCTGAACATATTGCGTTGACTGCCTGAAGGAGATTGCTGTGGCTTTTGTACAACTCGCCGAGGGCGAACTGCATTACCAATTGGATGGCCCGAAAGATGCGCCAGTGCTGGTGCTGTCCAACTCGTTGGGCACTGACCTGCATATGTGGGATGCGCAGATTGCGGCGTTCAGCGAGCATTTTCGCGTGCTGCGTTTCGACACCCGTGGTCACGGTCAATCGCTGGTGACGCCGGGGCCGTACAGCATCGAGCAACTGGGCCAAGACGTTTTGGCACTGCTGGATTCGCTGCACATCGAGCGTGCGCATTTCTGTGGTTTGTCCATGGGCGGTTTGATCGGCCAGTGGCTGGGGATCAACGCCGGACAGCGTTTGCATAAGCTGGCGGTGTGCAATACCGCCGCGAAAATCGGCGATCCGTCGATCTGGAACCCGCGCATTGAAACGGTGCTGCGCGACGGTCCAGCGGCCATGGTTGCCCTGCGCGATGCCTCGATTGCGCGCTGGTTTACCCCGGACTTCGCGCAGGCCAACCCGGCCGCGGCCAAGCGGATCACCGACATGCTCGCGGCCACTTCGCCTGAAGGTTATGCGGCCAATTGCGCAGCAGTGCGCGATGCCGATTTCCGTGATCAGTTGCCTTCGATCAAGGTACCGCTGCTGGTGATCGCCGGCACCGAAGACGCCGTGACACCGCCGTCCGGCGGGCACTTCATTCAAGAGCATGTGCAGGGCGCCGAGTACGCCGAGTTCTACGCTGCGCACTTGTCCAACGTCCAGGCCGGCGCAGCGTTCAGCGAGCGCGTCTTGGCGTTTTTGAACGCTCATTAAGGGGATTGTTGTGGACGAGAAACAACGTTACGACGAAGGCATGAAAGTCCGTCGCGCGGTGCTCGGCGACGCCCACGTCGACCGCAGCCTGAATGCCCTGACCGAGTTCAACTCGGAGTTTCAGGAGATGATCACCCGTCACGCCTGGGGTGACATCTGGACCCGTCCAGGCTTGCCACGCCACACCCGCAGCCTGATCACCATTTCCATGCTGATCGGCATGAACCGCAACGAAGAGCTGAAACTGCACCTGCGCGCCGCCGCCAACAATGGCGTGAGCCGTGGCGAGATCAAGGAAGTGATCATGCAGAGCGCGATCTATTGCGGCATCCCGGCGGCAAATGCGACGTTCCATCTGGCCGAGTCGGTTTGGGATGAGTTGGGAGTTGAATCCCGGGAGTGATCCCGGTGATTTGCGTTGATTGAACTAACGCCATCGCGGGCAAGCCCGCTCCCACAAAGTTTTATGTCATGCCCAAATCTTGGGACACACACAAAACCTGTGGTAGCGGGCTTGCCCGCGATGGCGTACTTGAGATTTACAGCAGGCTGATCGGGTAGCTGATGATCACCCGGTTCTCGTCGAACTCGTTGTTGCTGAAGTCGCGGCGAATGGTCGAGTTGCGCCATTTGACGTTGAGGTCCTTGAGCGCGCCGCTTTGTACGGTGTAGCCCAGCTCTGATTCGCGCCCCCATTCCTTGCCGTCGGTGATCGTGCCGGTGTGCACGTTATCGCCGCTGATGTAGCGGTTCATCAAGGTCAGGCCCGGTACGCCGAGTGCGACGAAGTTGTAGTCGTGGCGTACTTGCCAGGATTTCTCCTGGGCATTGTCGTAGCTGGAGTTGTAGCTGTCGTTGGCCAGGGTCCCGCCGCTGGTGCCGTTGACGCGCATCCAGGCGTTGTCGCCGGTGAGTTTTTGCAGGCCGACGTAGAAGGTGTTGCCGCCGTATTTGGCCGAGAACAGACTGTACATGGTTTTGTTGTCCAGCTCGCCGGCGCGGGCACTGCCGTCATCCTTGCCGTAGAAATAACCAAGGTTGGCACCCAGGGTCCAGTCGCCAATCGGTTGGTTGTGCGTCAGGTTGATGAATTGCTGGCTGTAAATGTCCTTGAGCTCGGCATTCCACAGGCCGACCTGGGTGCGCTTGTCGTTGAACACGTACTCGCCGCCCTGAAAGTTGAAACGGTCAGAGGTGAACGCGGCTTTGCCGGTCATCGACATGTCGTCCATGCTGCTGTCGTCCCGTGGGCTGTTCTGGCGGAACTGGCCGCCGTAGAGCGTCAGGCCATTGATTTCCTTCGACGTGATCTGCCCGCCACGGAAGGTTTGCGGCAGCGAACGACCGTCGTCCGAACGCAGGATCGGCAGCACTGGCATCCATTCGCCAACCTTCACTTCGGTCTGCGACAGCTTGGCTTTGAACGCGACGTTGGTGCGCCCGAAATTGTCCGCCGGGCGTCCGTCGTGATCCAGCGGCAGCAACTGCGTACCGCCAGTGCCTTTCCCGCCATCGAGTTTCACCGAGTAGAGCCCCAGCACATCCATGCCGAAACCGACGGTGCCCTGAGTGAAACCGGACTTGGCGTCGAGGATGAAGCTTTGTGTCCACTCTTCAGCCTTGCCCTGAGCCTTGGTCGGGTTGGTGAAGTTGCGGTTGATGTAGAAGTTGCGCAGGTTCAGGTTGACCTTGGCACCTTCGACAAAACCTGATTCCTCGGCCTGGGCGGGCAAGACCGCTGAGGCCACGGCGATGGCGATCAGGSCGGGAAACAAATACTGCGCGGTGGAAGGCTTCATGAGCTCGGGTCTCTCTAATTCTTGGGGATGAAACGGGGCGATGCCGCGACTTTTGAAGGTGCGGACAAATGATCGAAATATGAGGGTGAAACCTGAAGATCAGCCGGACAGGACAGGGCGTGGGGGCATGACATCGAACCTGTTGTTATTGGTTTTGTGGGGCGAATGGTGCGGTGAATGTACTGAATGGTTCAATCGGCGAAAGCGGGTTTTGGGCGATTATCGAACGTAACATTAGCCTGGTTTTTTGGGTGGCTGTACTGGCCACATCGCGGGCAAGCCCGCTTGTATGTTTAGACTTGAAGGGGTGGGAGCGGGCTTGCCCGCGATGAGGGCAGTGATCACGCCACACATTTTCCCGTAGCCAACAAAAAGCCCACCAATCGGTGGGCTTCTTGTGTTCACAGCGCTATCAGAACAACTTCATCTTCGGCGCTTCTTCTTTCAGCGGTTCGAGCTTGGCAGTCTGCGAATTCCAGCCACCACCCAACGCCTTGTACAGATTGACCGCGCTGACCAACTGCGCCAGACGGTCGGTGATCAGCACTTGTTGGGCGCTGAACAACTGACGCTGGGCATCGAGGAAGGTCAGGTTGCTGTCGACACCAATGAGGTAGCGACGTTGAGCCAGGCGGTAGTAGTCCTGGTTGGCGGTGACGAAGTCACGCTGGGCCTGCAACTGATCGGTGTAGGTCTGGCGGGCGGCCAAGCCGTCGGCGACTTCCTGGAAGGCCGTTTGAATGGACTTCTCGTAGTTCGCCACGCCGATGTCTTTCTGGATTTTCGAGTAATCCAGGCTGGCGCGCAGGCTGCCGGCGTTGAAGATCGGCAGGTTGATTTGCGGTTGGAACAACCAGGTGCCGGAACCGCCCTTGAACAGACCGGACAAGTCCGGGCTGAGCGTGCCAGCGTTGGCTGTCAGGCTGATGCTCGGGAAGAATGCAGCCCGTGCCGCGCCGATGTTGGCGTTGGCGGCCTTGAGGTTGTATTCGGCCTGGAGGATGTCCGGACGACGTTGCAGCAAGTCCGATGGCAGACCGGCTGGCACGTCGCTCAGCAAATCGTCAGACAGCGGCTTGGCTGCTTGCAGATTGGCCGGGATGCCAGTGCCGAGCAGCAGCACCAGGCTGTTTTCATCCTGCGCGACCTGACGGGTGTACTTCGCCAGTTGTGCCCGGGCGTTCTCTACCGAGGTCCGCGACTGAGCGAGGTCCAGCGCCGACGCTACACCGACTTCGGCGCTGCGCGCGGTGAGCTTGTAGCTCTCCTCGAACGCACCGAGGGTGTCCTGGGTGACTTTCAGCAGTTCCTTGTCGGCTTGCCAGGTCAGGTAGGCATTGGCCACGCTGGCCACCAGGCTGATCTGCGTGCTGCGACGACCTTCTTCAGTGGCGAAGTACTTCTGCAGCGCTTCTTCGCTCAGGCTGCGAACCCGACCAAACATATCGAGTTCATAGGCGCTGATGCCGACGGTGGCCGAGTACGAACTGACAATGCCTGACTGACCGGTCTGCGAAGAGTTTTCCGGAACGCGCTGGCGGTTGCCGCTGCCATTGGCCGATACGGCCGGGAACAGATCCGCACGCTGGATGCGGTATTGGGCCGCAAAGGCGTCGATGTTCAGGGCCGCGACACGCAGGTCCCGGTTGTTTTCCAAGGAAACCTGGATCAGCTGTTGCAGTGCCGGGTCATGGAAAAACTGCTTCCAGCCTTGCTCCGCAGCAGCCTGGCTCGGCGCCTGGGCCGGCGAGTACGCCGGACCTTGCGGGTATTGGCCCGCCACCGGTGCCTCAGGCTGCTGATAATCGGGTATCAGCGAGCAACCACCGAGCACGAACGCGGCGACGGCTAGGGAGAGTAGCGACTTGCTCATTGGCCAGCCTCTTTAGGAGTTTCAGTGGCGTCATCCTGGTCGACTATTTTGCGCTGACCGATGGACGACACAGTGACGAAGAACAGTGGGACCCAGAAGATCGCCAGAACGGTGGCGGTGATCATACCGCCAATCACGCCGGTGCCGATGGCATGCTGGCTACCGGAACCCGCACCCGTGGATATCGCCAGGGGTACCACACCGAGAACGAACGCGAGCGAGGTCATGATGATCGGTCGCAGACGCATGCGGCTGGCTTCGATCGCGGCATCGCGCAGGCTACGCCCTTGCTCATGCAGCTCCTTAGCAAATTCGACAATCAGAATGGCGTTTTTCGCCGCCAGACCGATAGTCGTCAACAGGCCCACCTGGAAGTACACGTCGTTGGACAGACCACGCAGGCTGGTCGCCATCAACGCACCGATGATCCCCAAAGGCACCACCAGCATCACCGCGATCGGGATCGACCAGCTTTCATACAGCGCTGCCAGGCACAGGAACACCATCAGCAACGACAGGGCGTACAACGCGGGCGCTTGCGAACCGGATAACCGTTCCTCGTACGACAGGCCGGTCCAGGAAATACCGACACCCGCCGGCAGTTTGGCGGCAATGGCCTCGACTTCGGCCATGGCTTCACCGGTGGAGTAGCCCGGCGCCGGGGAACCGAGGATTTCCATCGCTTCGACGCCGTTGTAACGGGCCAGCTTCGGCGAGCCGTAAATCCATTCACCCTTGGCAAACGCCGAGAACGGAACCATGGTGCCGGCGCTGTTGCGCACATACCATTTCTTCAGGTCTTCAGGGCTCATACGCGAGCCGGGCTGACCTTGCACGTAAACCTTCTTCACTCGACCACGATCGATGAAGTCGTTGACGTAGCTACTGCCCAGAGCAATCGACAGGGTGTTGTTGATGTCCGCGATGGTAATGCCCAGGGCACTGGCCTTCTCGTCATCGATTTCCAGTTGGTATTGCGGTTCATCGTTCAGGCCGTTCGGACGCACCTGAGTCAGAATCTTGCTTTGCGCTGCCATGCCGAGGAACTGGTTGCGCGCTTGCATCAGTTTTTCGTGACCGATACCGGCACGGTCTTGAAGGAACACGTCGAAACCGGTGGCGTTACCCAGTTCCAGTACCGCCGGTGGCGCGAAGGCAAACACCATGGCATCACGGAAGGTGAAGAAGTGCTGCTGGGCACGGGCCGCCACCTTGAACACGTTGTTGTCGGCGTTACGCTCGTCCCATGGACGGAGCATGATGAACGCCATACCCGAGCTCTGGCCACGACCGGCGAAGTTGAAGCCGGTGACGGTAAACACCGAGTTCACCGCATCGCCTTCACCGCCATCCTTACCCGGACGCAACAGGAATTCACGCATCTCGTCCACGACCACCTGGGTGCGCTGGGAGGTCGAACCGGCCGGCGTCTGCACCTGGGCGAACAGTACACCCTGGTCTTCTTCAGGCAGGAACGCCGTCGGGATACGAGTGAACAGCCAGATCATGCCAACAATGATGATGAGATAGGCCAGCAGGTACGGCGCCTTCTGGGTGAGCATATTGCCCACGCCGCGCTCGTAGCTTTTGACGCCACGGTCGAAGTTGCGGTTGAACCAGCCGAAGAAGCCGCGTTTTGGCATGCCGTGCTYACCCTTGGGAATAGGCTTGAGCATGGTGGCGCAAAGCGCCGGGGTGAAAATCAGAGCAACCAGAACCGAGAGCGCCATGGCCGAAACGATGGTGATCGAAAATTGCTTGTAGATCACGCCGGTGGAGCCGCTGAAGAATGCCATCGGCAGCAGAACCGCCGACAGCACCAGGGCGATACCCACCAATGCACCCTGGATCTGCCCCATCGATTTCTTGGTGGCTTCCTTGGGCGACAGGCCTTCTTCACTCATCACCCGCTCGACGTTTTCCACTACAACGATGGCGTCGTCTACCAGCAAGCCGATGGCCAGGACCATACCGAACATGGTCAGGGTGTTGATGCTGAAACCGGCTGCCGCAAGGATGCCGAACGTCCCCAGCAACACCACCGGCACGGTCATCGTGGTGATGATGGTGGCGCGGAAGTTTTGCAGGAACAGGAACATCACCAGGAACACCAGTGCGACCGCTTCGACCAGGGTGTGAACCACGCCCTTGATCGACTCGGTCACCACCGGAGTAGTGTCGTACGGGAACACCACTTCCATCCCTTGCGGGAAGAACGGCTTGAGGCTGTCGATGGTGGTGCGCAAGGCCTTGGCAGTATCGAGGGCGTTGGCGCCAGTGGCCAGCTTCACTGCCAGGCCGGACGCCGGAGCACCGTTGAACTGGGCGTTGATGCTGTAGTTTTCACCACCCAAACCGACATCGGCGACATCTTTCAAGCGAACCTGAGAGCCGTCCTTGTTGACCTTGAGCAGGATCTTGTCGAATTGCTCGGCGGTCTGCAGACGGGTCTTGCCGATAATCGTCGCGTTCAGCTGTGTGCCGGGCAGGGCAGGCAAGCCGCCGAGCTGGCCGGACGACACCTGGACGTTCTGCGCGGCGATGGCGGTTTTGACATCGATCGGGGTCAGGTTGAAGTTGTTCAACTTGGCCGGGTCGAGCCAGATACGCATGGCGTACTGGGAGCCGAATACCTGGAAGTCACCGACACCGGCGGTCCGCGAGATCGGGTCCTGCATGTTCGACACGATGTAGTTGGACAGGTCGTCCTTGGTCATGCTGCCGTCACGCGAGACCACACCGATCACCAACAGGAAGTTCTTCACTGCCTTGGTCACGCGGATACCTTGCTGCTGTACTTCTTGCGGCAGCAGCGGGGTGGCCAGGTTCAGCTTGTTCTGGACCTGAACCTGCGCGGTATCGGAGTTGGTACCTTGCTCGAAGGTCGCGGTGATGGTCATGGTGCCGTCGGAGTTACTTTCCGAGGACACATATCGCAGGTGGTCGATACCGTTGAGCTGTTGCTCGATCACCTGCACCACGGTGTCCTGTACGGTTTGTGCCGAAGCACCCGGATAGGCAACGGAAATGGCGATGGCCGGAGGCGCAATGCTCGGGTATTGGTTGATCGGCAACTTGAGGATCGATAGAGCCCCGACCAGCATGATCACCAGGGCAATTACCCAGGCGAAAATCGGACGGTCGATAAAAAATTTCGACATGGGTTACTCCCCTTTGCCGCTGGACGCCTTATCAGCTGTCTGTGCGGGGGCCGGGTTCTTTGTGCCAACGTTAGTCGCTTCACTGGCTTTGACTTCGATGCCAGGTTTGACGAATTGCAGCCCTTCGGTGATCAGGCGATCGCCTGCCTTCAAGCCATCTTCGATCAGCCATTGGTTGCCGACGGTGCGGTTGGCCTTGAGCTGACGCAGCTCGACTTTGTTGTCAGGACCAACGACCAGAGCGGTCGGGGTGCCTTTGAGGTCGCGCGTCACGCCTTGTTGCGGGGCCAGGATTGCTGCGGCGTTCACACCGGCCAACAATTGCGCGTGCACGAACATGCCCGGCAGCAGGGTGTGGTCAGGGTTGGGGAACACGGCGCGCAGGGTGACGGAACCTGTTGTCTGGTCAACCGAGACTTCGGAGAACTCGAGCTTGCCGTCCAGCTTGTACTCGCTGCCGTCTTCGAGGGTCAGCTTGACCTTCGCCGCGTTGTCGCCCGACTTTTGCAGGCGACCGCTTTCCAGTTCGCGGCGCAGTTGCAGCAACTCCACCGAAGACTGCGTCACGTCGACGTAGATCGGATCGAGTTGCTGGATCACCGCCATCGGGTCGGCCTGGCCGCTGGTGACCAGCGCGCCCTCGGTCACATTTGAGCGGCCGATACGACCGGTGAGCGGTGCGTAAACCTTGGTGTAACGCACGTTGATCTGGGCCGTTTGCAGGGCCGCTTCCGATTGCATCCGGTTAGACACGGCGGTGTCGTATTCCTGGCGGCTCACGGCTTGTTCGTTGACCAGTTGCTTGTAGCGGTCCGCGATCGACTTGGTCTGTTGCAGGTTGGCTTCTGCGCTTTTCAGCGTGGCGTCATAGACCGACGAATCGATTTGGTACAGCTGCTGGCCAATCTTGACGTCGCCGCCTTCCTTGAACATGCGCTTGAGAATGATGCCGTTCACCTGAGGGCGAACTTCGGCGATGCGGTACGCGCTGGTACGACCCGGAAGATCGGACGTCAGGGTGAAGGCTTGAGGTTGCA
This sequence comes from Pseudomonas sp. P1_F1_2, assembly GCF_056405815.1. Classification (NCBI taxonomy): domain Bacteria; kingdom Pseudomonadati; phylum Pseudomonadota; class Gammaproteobacteria; order Pseudomonadales; family Pseudomonadaceae; genus Pseudomonas; species Pseudomonas sp. P1_F1_2. The sequence continues at coordinate 47,466 of NZ_JBFUBK010000029.1, forward strand.
GGGTAACGACGCCGACCTGAGGAGGCGGTGCGGCTGGTGGCGCTTCTTCCTTTTTGCATCCGCTGAGCAGCGATGCCAAGGCGACGGCAGTGACCAGAGCGGTAACAGCTGGCTTGAATTGCATGAAAATCCTCGGGTCAGGCGCGCATCATGCGCACTAGAAAGGTGGAAGGTTAAAAATAGGGTGCTGAGTGGATAAGTAGCTTGCTAAGGAATATACTTACGTTCATGGTTGTTTGTAAACACCTTGGCTGCGTACCCGATTCATTACAAAAGCCGTTCAAAGCTTCGAATTGTAAGACGGGGACTGCGCCCAAGAGCGCTCGCTCCACTTTTATTCAGCTGATGTTCAGACATCGCTGAAGCATCCTGATTGAGGTTTTACTGCCATGGTCCGTCGTACCAAAGAGGAAGCTCAAGAAACCCGCAGCCAGATACTTGAAGCGGCAGAGAAAGCCTTTTATGAAAGGGGCGTGGCGCGCACGACGCTGGCGGACATCGCTACCCTGGCCGGCGTGACTCGCGGTGCTATCTACTGGCATTTCAGCAACAAGGCCGATCTGGTGCAGGCCATGTTGGATACCTTGCATGAGCCACTGGATGAATTGGCCAGGGCCAGTGAAAGCGAAGAGGAACTCGATCCGCTGGGCTGCATGCGCAAGCTGCTGATTCATTTGTTTCATCAAATTGCACTGGACCCGAAAACCCGACGCATTAATGAGATTTTGTTTCATAAGTGCGAATTCACCGATGAAATGTGTGACCTGCGTCAGCAGCGTCGAACGGCCAGCCTTGATTGCAATGTGCGCATCAGCCTGGCCCTGAGTAATGCCGTGAATCGGGGGCAAATGCCCGAAGACCTTGACACGGCGCGCGCTGCCATCAGCCTGCACGCTTACATCGATGGCATCCTGTACCAGTGGTTGCTGGCGCCCGACAGTTTTCAATTGCACACCGAAGCCGAACGCTGGGTCGAGGCCGGGCTGGACATGCTGCGCTTGAGCCCAAGCCTGTGCAAATGAAACAAAAGTCAGTCATTGGCTTCGTTTGTATCAACGATCAAGGCGGGCGCTGAATCCTTCGCCGGCTCGATTTATGGCCAGGGGTGCTTTTATATACGGACGCTCGCCAGGTTGACAGGTAGCGAGCTACGTATTTTGTAGGGAAATTGTGTCTTGGGTGTGAATGAGCGTGAGCACTCCACTCCGAAAACCCAAAAGCCCCGGCTCTCACGAGTCGGGGCTTTTGCATTTCAATGGCTAACGTTTACAGCGTCGGATAGTCGATGTAGCCAACCGCGCCTTTGCCGTAGAACAACTCCGGACGCGCTTCGTTCAGCGGCGCGTCGGCCTTCAAGCGGGCAGGCAAGTCAGGGTTGGCAATGAACGGCACACCGAAGGCGACCGCATCGGCCTTGCCGCTGGCCAGCCACGCGTTGGCGCTGTCCTTGGTGAAGCGTTCGTTGATGATGTACGGGCCGCCGAACGCTTCTTTCAATTGTGGACCAAGGCTGTCGCCGGCTTCTTTTTCGCGCGAGCAGATGAACGCGATACCGCGCTTGCCCAGTTCGCGGGCGACGTAGGTGAAGGTTTCTGCCAGGTTGTCGTCGCCCATGTCATGGGAATCGGCGCGCGGTGCCAGGTGCACACCGACACGGCCGGCGCCCCAGACTTCGATGGCCGCGTCGGTCACTTCCAGCAGCAGGCGCGCACGGTTTTCCAGGGAGCCGCCGTAATTGTCAGTGCGCTGGTTGGTGCTGCTTTGCAGGAACTGGTCGAGCAGGTAACCGTTGGCACCGTGGATCTCGACACCGTCAAAACCAGCGGCTTTGGCGTTCTCGGCACCGGTGCGGTAAGCGTCGACGATGTCGGCGATTTCTGCGGTTTCCAGGGCCCGCGGCGTCGGGTAGTCAGCCAATGGGCGAACCAGGCTGACGTGGCCTTTAGGCTGGATGGCGCTCGGTGCGACCGGTGCTTCGCCGTTCAGGTACGAGGAGTGCGAAACCCGGCCGACGTGCCACAATTGCAGGAAGATCTTGCCGCCCGCGCCGTGGATTGCCTTGGTCACGTTGGCCCAGCCACGTACCTGGTCGTTGGACCAGATGCCCGGGGTGTCCGGGTAGCCGACGCCCATTGGCGTGACCGAGGTGGCTTCGCTGAGGATCAGGCCCGCGGAGGCGCGCTGGACGTAGTATTCGGCCATCAGCGCGTTCGGCACGCGGCCTTCGTCGGCGCGGCAGCGGGTCAGCGGTGCCATGATGATGCGGTTGGCCAACTCAACGTCGCCCAGTTTGATCGGATCGAAAATAGTCGTCATGAAGTAGCTCTCTTATGGAGATCAGTTGGTAGCAGGTGCCAGTTCGGGATTGCCGCTCTGACGGAAAGTAATCAGGGTCACCAGCAGGGCGAGTACCGCCAGTGCCGCTGCGGCGAGTGGCACGCTGGTCAGGCCGAAGCCGTGGGCGATGACGCTGCCGCCGACCCAGGCACCGAGTGCGTTGCCGATGTTGAAGGCGCCGATGTTCAGGGTCGACACCAGGTTCGGTGCCGCTTTGCCGAAGGTCACCACGTTCACTTGCAGGGCGGGTACGGCGGCAAAACACGCCGTGGCCCAGAGGAACAGGGTGATTTCGGTCGGGATCAGCGCAACGCTGGTCCACGTCAGTACGGTGGAGACCACGGCCATGGTGATGAACACGCCGATCAGCGTCGCGGCCATGCCTTTGTCAGCCAGTTTGCCGCCGATGATATTGCCGACGGTCAGGCCCAGGCCGATGAGCATCAACGTCCAGGTCACGCCACGGGGCGAGACGCCGGTGACTTCGCCCAGCAGCGGCGCGACATAGGTGAACAGGGTGAAGACCGAGGCGGCGAACAGCGCCGTCATGCTCAGGGACAACCAGATCCCGGCACCCTTGAGGGCTGCGAGCTCGGCGCGCATGTCGAGTTTTTCTTCGTCGCGCTTGGCCGGCAGGAAGCGGATCAGGCCGATCAGGGCAATGACACCGATCACGGTCACAGCCCAGAAAGTCGAACGCCAGCCGGCTTGCTGACCCAGCGCAGTACCCAGCGGCACACCGAGCACGTTTGCCAGGGTCAGACCGGTGAACATCAACGCCACGGCCGACGCACGTTTGTTGGCCGGCACCAGGCCTGCTGCCACCACCGAACCGATACCGAAAAAGGCACCGTGGCAGAGCGCGGTGACGACTCGCGCAAACATCAACACGTTGTAGTCACTGGCCAGGGCGCAGAGCAAGTTGCCGATGATGAAAATGCCCATCAACGCGATCAGCGCAGCCTTGCGCGGCAGCCTGGCGGTGGCCAGTGCCATGAACGGCGCACCAATGGCCACGCCCAAGGCGTAACCGGTCACCAACCAGCCGGCGCCGGGGATCGACACGCCGAGATCCGCCGCCACGTCGGGCAGCAGGCCCATGATGACGAATTCGGTGGTGCCGATGGCGAAGGCGCTCAAGGCCAGGATGAGGAGCGAGAGGGGCATTGTTGAATTCCTTTTGGGCTGGCTGACGTTAAGGGTCAGAGCTCTTTACTGAAGGTTTTGAGGAACTCCTGAATGGTTTCCTCATTACGTTTGAAAAAATGCCACTGGCCGACTTTGCGGCTGCTGATCAGGCCGGCGCGTTGCAGGGTGGCCAGGTGCGCGGACACCGTGGACTGCGACAGGCCGCAACGTTGATCGATCTGCCCGGCGCAAACGCCGTGCTCGTTGCTGTGGGACTGGTCAGGGAATTCGACGGTCGGGTCTTTGAGCCAGTGCAGGATTTCTCGCCGTACCGGGTGTGCCAGGGCTTTTATTATTTCGTCGAGGTCAAGGTTCATGGTCGGGGGCTCGTGATGTGTAAAACGCTATATCGCGATGAAGCGAACTTTAAATCGGTATTTCGCGATATACCAATACGCATTCGATCTGATGACCGTGTAAATCGGTATATCGGGTTATAACGATGCGTTGGGTGTAAAGAAACAAAGGCGCAGTGCTAAGCTGCGCCCATGAACTATCTCGCACATCTTCACCTTGGTGGCCAGCGTCCCGGCCAATTGCTCGGCAGTCTGTATGGCGATTTCGTCAAAGGACGGTTGCAGGGGCAGTTTGAACCCGATGTCGAAGCAGCCATCCAGCTGCATCGCAGCATTGACGTGTTTACGGATCGCCATCCGCTGGTGGATGCCTCGTTGTCGCGGTTCTCCACGACGCGCCGGCGTTACGCCGGGATCGTGCTCGATGTGTTTTTCGACCATTGCCTGGCACGGGACTGGACGCTATACGCCGATCGGCCGCTGGAACTGTTCACGTCAGATGTGTACCGGATACTGACCGCCGAGCCGCAATTGCCGGAACGCCTGGCCAGGATCGCACCGCACATGGTGGCCAATGACTGGTTGGGTTCTTACCGGGAATTCGAGGTGCTGGAGCAGGTGCTGCGGGGGATTTCTCAGCGGTTGACCCGACCTGAGGAACTGGCGGGGGCGATGCAGGAATTGCGACGGTTGTATGAACCGTTGAGCGAGGACTTCAGGTTGTTCTACCCACAACTCCAGGATTTCGCCCAAAACCGCTGACACAAATTTTGTAGGAGCAGAGCTTGCTCGCGATGAACGATAACGCGGTCATCAGTCAAACCGCGGTGCCCCAATCGCGAGCAAGCTTTGCTCCTACAGAAAAGCGGTTAGGCGGCGATCAGTTCGCCAGCACGACGCGGTTCGGCAGGTTTCGCCACTTCACCAAACAACGCCTTCTGCACCGCCTGCTGCGCTTCGAACGCCAGCGCCGCGCGCTCGCGACCTTCGCAAGCAATCGGCTTGAGCAGGTGAATCTCCACATCCCCCCGGTCGTTGGCGAACAAACGCATCAAGTGCGAGAGCAAATCATCATCGCCAATGAACGGTGCCAGCGTGTCGAGTTGACCGTCACGCAGGTAACGGATCGCCACCGGTTGCAGTTGCACCTCGGAATCAATCGCCGCTGACAGCAAGCGACCATGGAAGGTGCGCAGCGAACGRCCATCGGTGGTGGTGCCTTCCGGGAACATCAACAGCGGATGCGCTTGTTCCAGGTGGCGGGTCATTTGTTTGCGGATCAACTGGCTGTCACCCGAGCCACGACGGATAAACAGACTGCCGGCCTTGGCTGCCAACCAACCGGCGACCGGCCAGGTGCGCACTTCGGCCTTGGACAGAAACGACAACGGCGTGAGCATGCCCAGCAGCGGGATGTCGGTCCAGGACACGTGATTGCTGACCCAGAGCATCGGTTGCTTGGGCAGTTCACCATGAACGGTGACCTGGAAGGGCAGGGCATTGCTCAACCGCGCCATGAAAAATCGCGACCAGCGCTGGCGGCGGACCATCGAATGGGCGATGCCCATACGCTCGAAAGCCCCAAATATACTGGCCATGCTCAAACCCAGTGCGACCACGACAAGCACTCGCGCAATCCGCGCGTACACCCGCAAACGGATCATCACATGGCCGCCTTGAAGTGCTTGGCGTAACGCGGGCAGAGTTCGTCGCGCTTGAGCAGGATGAAGACATCGGCCACCTGGAAGTCTTCGTCCCAGCACGGCTCGCCGCAGATTTTCGCGCCCAGGCGCATGTAGGCCTTGAGGAGCGGGGGCATTTCGGCGATGACGTTGGAAGGAATATCCAGGGTCGGCAGTGGCTTTTTCGGTTCGGCGCGCAGGTGTTCGGTGCACAGGTAGCGTTCGCGCAAACGCTGCATGATCGCGTGGGCCTGGATGCCGCCGTCCTGCATTGGAATGCTCGCGCAGCCCATCAAATAGCTGTAGCCGCCCTGATTCAACACCTCGGCCAGTTCGCCCCACAGCACCGCGATGGTGCCGCCGTTGCGGTACGCCGGGTCGACACAGGTGCGGCCGATTTCCAGAATCGGGCCTTTGAGGTGAACCAGGCCATGCAGGCTGAATTCTTCTTCGCTGTAGAACTTGCCCAGGCTGCTGGCCGCCGTGTGATCGAGTAAACGTGTGGTCGCCACCAGACGTCCGGTGTTCAAGTCACGCACGCCAATGTGGGTGCAGTGAACATCATAGTCATCCATGTCCAGACCCAACTCTGCGCCCTTCAGCTTGGCGTTGAACTCGCCGCTGAACACGTTGAAGCGTAAGGCCTGGGCTTCCTGCAAGGCTTGGCTGCCGATCAGGCGTTCGGCTTGCAGGCGGCGGTCGTTGCCGGTGTCGCGGATGCGGGCGATCTGAGTCATGGCGATTCTCCGTGCGGGCTGCTCACCCGTCTTGGGTTACAGCGGATCGACTTTCTTTATGCAGCCGTTTTGTGCAAGGTCAGGCTATGTAGCCCCGGTGTCATCGCCATTAAGCTTTGGTGATGCTTATATGACAGCCCACGAGGAGCCTCTTATGCCCTGGCAAAACCTGTTGAACCGTCACGACCGCCTGCCCGCCAACCCGGATCTGGCGGAAGGTTTCGTGACCTTGTTGCACCAGTTGGGCACGGTGACGCCGTTTGAGTTGGCCGTCGCTGGCGGGCGTTTGATGGCGACGCCGGGGCTGGCATTTCTGGTGGGGTATCAGGCGGCGTTGCGCATGCTCTGGCCGAGCGCACCGTTGAGCCTCGGCGCGTTGTGTGCAACCGAACAGCGCAGCCTGCGACCGGCAGACATGCAAACCCGCCTTACCGACCTGCGCCTGAGCGGGCGCAAGGATTTCGTCACGGCCGGTGATGCCGCGGAATGGCTGCTGATCGCTGCACGCAGCGAAGAAACCGGTGAATCGCCGCGCCTGAGCCTGGCGGTGGTCTATCCCGGCGAACCGGGCGTACGTCTGGAAAAACTCCCGGCGATCCCATTGATGCCGGACATCAGCCATGGCCGGTTGTTTCTCGACAACACCCTGTGCGAGTTGCTGGCGGGGGATGGCTGGGATGCGTACGTCAAACCGTTCCGCACCCTTGAAGACGTTTATGTGCTGAGTGCGATGACGTCGTGGCTGTATGGCGTCGGCCAGGACTGCGACTGGCCGCAAGCCTTGCAGTTGCGGTTACTGGCGTTGCTGGCCGGGTGCGCGGAAGCCAGCCGTCAGGCACCGAACAATGCCGCCGGGCATGTATTGCTGGGCGGGTTGTTTGCACAATTCGACGGGCTCAAGGCCGAGATTGATCAGGCAATGGCCGATGGTCCGGCGCATTGGGCGCAGATGTGGCAGCGCGATCGGGCGGTGATGGATCTGGCTGCGGGCGCGCGGGGGAAGCGGTTGGCCAAGGCACTCGCGGTGAACTGACGGGCCTCATCGTCGGAACGCCGCCATCGCGAGCAAGCCCGGCTCCTACAGTGGAATGCATTCCAAACTGTAGGAGCCGGGCTTGCTCGCGATGGCGGCCTCAAGGCCAATACAAATCCCAAAACTGTCATCAACCTCAACTAGGCTCAGCACGTTAATCCCTCCGAGCCCCTGCCATGTTCAAAGGCTTGTCCCTGACTTTCATGCTGTTGCTCAGCCTCCCGGCCCACGCCGAAAACTGGCCCGGCGAGCAATGGTCGAACGGCCCGACGGTTACCGGGCCGGCGCTTCAAGCCCTGGAAACCTACGCCTTCCCACCCCGCGACGACAGCACCCGAAAAGGCATTCGCACCGATGCGTTGCTGGTGATCCGCGACGGCCAATTGATCTACGAACGCTACGCCGGCCCGGCCCGCGCCGACACGCCACACTTGACCTGGTCGATCAGCAAAAGCCTCATGGCCACGGTGCTGGGCGTGGCCTATGGCGAAGGCCTGTTCAAACTCCAGGACCCGGTGCAGACGTTTTATCCGCCGATGAAACAACACCCCGGCGTGACCATGGCCGACCTGCTGCACTGGGCCTCGGGACTGGACTGGCAGGAAGACTACGAGTACGCCCCGTTGAAATCCTCGGTGGTGGCCATGCTCTACACCCGTGGCCATCAGGACATGGCTGCGTTCACTGCCGATCACCCTGAATACGCCACACCCGGTCAGGCCTTTCGCTATTCCAGTGGTGAAAGCAACCTGCTCTCCGCCGCGCTGAAAAACATCGTCGGCCCTGCCCGTTACCCGGACTATCCATGGACCGCACTGTTCGAGCCGCTAGGTATTCGCCATGCCGTTTGGGAAACCGATGCCACGGGCACCTTCGTCGCTTCGTCTTACGTCTACCTCACGGCTCGCGATCTGGCGCGGGTCGGTTTGTTGATGGCGCGCGACGGGCGCTGGCAGGGGCGCCAATTACTGCCCCGGGATTGGGTCGCCTTCAATCGCGAACCGTTCGCCCACTATCAAGCCCATCAGGATGACAGCGTGCCCGGTGGTCAGTGGTGGCTCAATCGTGCGGTGGCGGGCGCGCCACAACCCTGGCCTGATGCTCCCGCCGATACTTTCGCCGCGCTGGGACATTGGGGCCAGGCAATGTACGTAATCCCCAGCGAAAACCTGGTGATCGTGCGCTATGGCGATGATCGCGACGGCAGCTATCGGCACAACGATTTGCTCAAACTCACGCTCAAGGCGTTTGCCCAACAGGTGCAGCCATGAGCCGCCAAAGTGTTGTTCGCCGCCGACCGTTGAGCACGTTGCTGGTGATCCTGCTGATCGCCTTGCTCGGCTGGGGCTGGCAGGAGCGGGTGGCGCTGTGGGCATTCCCCGACATCATCAGCGCCTACACCGCCAAGGAATATTGCTCGTGCCGGTATGTAATGAACAACGAGACCGAGTATTGCCGCAGCTATGTAAAGCAGTGGCTGCCCACCAGCCGCTTCGTCGATGACTCTGCCAGCAAACGCATCACGGTCAGCGGCATGGGCCGCACCCACAGCGCCGCGTGGGTCGGCGAACGCCAGGGCTGCCGCCTGAATCCCTGACTCCCACGAACCTTTGTAGCAGCTGCCGAAGGCTGCGTCGGCCGGTCCGCGCTCGGGCGAAGCCGTCGTAAAACCAGGCGCCGCGGTACTTCAGGTTGCCCCCGGTAGGCAGGGTTTGACGACTGCTGCGCCCGAGCGCGGACCGGCCGACGCAGGCTTCGCCAGCTGCTACAGGCTTGCATCTTGCTCACGGACGGTTAAGGTTCAGCACAGGTTTATCTGCCCCCATGAGTCTTTATGTTCAACCGCTTCCACGCCAAAACCTTCGCCTTCCTGCTGTTGGCCGGTGCCACGCTGTCGGCCCACGCCGATTGGTACCTGGACGGCGAGTCTTCGCGGCTGTCGTTCGTCAGCACCAAAAACGCCAACATCTCTGAAGTGCAGCGCTTTCTGGTGTTGCACGGCAAGGTCGATCCCAATGGCCTGGCCGAAGTGGAAGTGGAGCTGGAATCGGTGAACAGTGGCGTTCCATTGCGCGATGAACGCATGCGCAAGCAGCTGTTCGAGATTGAGAAATTTCCCGAAGCACTGATCACCGCGCAGATCGATCTGCGCCCGATCAACGATCTCGCGCCCGGTGCGCAGTTGGAGTTGCGTTTGCCGCTGACCGTCAACCTTCACGGTAAAACCCACGAGTACAACGCCGAACTGCTGGCGACGCGGCTCGATGACCGGCGATTTCAGGTGGTGACACTGGAGCCACTGGTGATCAATGCCGAAGACTTTGATCTGGTACCCGGACTGGAAGCGCTGCGCAAGCTCGCCGATTTGTCGGCCATCAGTCTGTCGGTACCGGTGGGTGCGGTACTGATTTTCACGGCGCGCTGACATGGCCGGTGCAATTTTCCCCTGGCGTGAAGGCAACCACTTTGAACTGCTGGTCGACGGTCCGCAGTTCTTCCCGCGCATGTTGGTCGCGATTGCCCGCGCCGAAGAACAGGTCGAGTTGGAGCTGTATCTGGTCGAGGCCGGTGCCTGCGCCGAAGCCATGGTCCAGGCACTGGTCCAGGCGGCTGAGCGTGGTGTTCGCGTGCGCTGCCTGTTCGATGATTACGGCAGCCTGGCGTTCACGCTGACTTTGCGTCAGCGTCTGACGGCGGCCGGGGTCGAACTGCGTTTCTACAATCGCCTGAACTGGCGGCGCTGGGTCGGCAACTTCTACCGCGATCACCGCAAGCTGTTGCTGGTGGATCAGAGCCTGGCCGTGGTCGGTGGCACGGGCGTCACCGACGAGTTCTGGACGCCGGGTGAAGACACCAGCGAATGGCATGAAGTCATGGTGGAAATCACCGGGCCCTTGGTCATCGACTGGCAGTTGCTGTTCGATCGCCAATGGATCGCCAACCGCCATCGGCGTGCCTGGAAACCGGCCTCGCATTTCGGCTTGCCGCGTCTGCCGCGAGTGCCGTCGATGGGCGAGGGCATGGGCCGGGTGGCCTATGCCGACGCCCGTCAGCATCGCGATATTCTGCAATCGCTGATCAGGGCGTTGAACAGCGGCCAGCGCCGGATCTGGCTGGCGACCCCGTACTTCCTGCCGACCTGGAAAGTCCGCCGTTCGTTACGCCGGGCCGCGGCCCGGGGTGTCGATGTGCGCTTGCTGCTCACCGGACCGCGCACCGATCACCCCTCGGTGCGCTACGCAGGGCATCGCTACTACCCGCGATTGCTCAAGGCCGGCGTGAAGATTTTTGAATACCAGCCGTGTTTCCTGCACCTGAAAATGGTCTTGATCGATGACTGGGTGAGCATCGGCTCGTGCAATTTCGATCACTGGAATCTGCGCTTCAACCTTGAAGCCAACCTTGAAGCGCTGGACCCTGGGCTAACGCGGGCTGTGGCGGGGAGTTTCGAGCGCGACTTTGCGCAGAGCCTGGAAGTCAGCCTCGAAGAATGGCAACGCCGGCCACTGTGGAAGCGGATCAAGCAACGGATCTGGGGATGGGTGGATCGGGTGGTGGTGAATTTGCTGGGTGGCCGGGGTTAGTGCTTACTCAGCCACACCCAAAAAACCACTGTGGGAGATTCTATGTTGCAGGGGAACCCTGCAGCCTTAAATTTGGCTGGTATTCGCTCTGGTTTTTCATGAGAGCGAATGCCACCCGGCATAGCTTGCGGGCGAGGATCACCAGGGCTTGGGTTTTTGCCAAGCCTCTGACGAGATAGGACTCATAGTACGGTTTCCAGGTGGCAGACCGACAAGCCGCCATCGCCGCGTTGTGAGCCAGGCGCCGCAGCTCCGTATCGCCTTTTTTGGACAG
>NZ_JBFUBK010000030.1:0-57509 GCF_056405815.1 Pseudomonas sp. P1_F1_2
CTCGCGGGAACGGTCGAAGCAGAGGATATGGGCTTCACGGTAGCGGCGCAGGAAGTAGGCATCCTCGATCATCCGCGCATACTGCTTGACCAGTTGTAGGGCGAATTGCTGGGAGTCCTTGGAAGGCGGTGAGTTCAATGCCGAAATATCCAGCACGGCCAGCAACTGCCCTTGGGGATTGAAGATGGGAACTGCGGTGCAGGTCAGGGCGATGTGATGGGCACTGAAATGGTCATGGTGGTGGCAGGTCAGCGGCTGCTGCTCCTTGATGCAGGTCCCCACCGCGCAGGTTCCGGCGTGGTTCTCGCTCCAGTCGGCACCGAGGTACAAGCCAGTCTTGCGATGCGCCGTCTCATCCAGTGGATCGCCGAGGAACTGCACGGTGATCCCCCGGCTGTCGGTGAGGAGAATGACGTACCCCAGCTCGGCGATGTGGCGGTACAGCTGCTCGACGCCTGCGCGGGCCACGTTGATCAGCTCGTCGGCATGGTCCTGGTGTTCCCGCAACACCTGACGCGGGACGAACCGCGGTGGCGCGGGCTTGGCCGGATCCAGACCGTAATCCAGGATACAACGCTTCCAGGAGCGGGTGATGATGGACTCGTGCCCAACGCTATCGCTGGCGTAGGACAGCACAGTGTCGATATGCAGGCTGGGGGTCGAAACGGTGCTCATGCGGCCTCCCGGGCACGGGGCGAGGGGCCCGTGACGATCTTGTTCTTGTTCGGCATCAGCACGTGGGGCGGGCTGGCACGGTTGCAATCACATTACGAGTTTAGCCCTCCGCTGTCACTTCCCCGTTGATCGCAGCTGGACCACCGCCAGAAGACTGGTAAATGGTCTCCCTTTTTTGTTGGCGGTGTCCGGCAATGCCGCCGCTCCGATCTTGCGCTCAGCTCAGGTATCGCCAGCCTTTACGTATGTAAAACGCTTGGACGGATGCTTACAGGTGTAAAGCCTTTGCTTTACAGGTCATGCTCGTAAGATGTTTTTTTATTTCTAAAAATTCATTTAAAAACAGTAAGTTAATATTGATTTTTGGCATTGGCACACAAGTTGCTCTTTCACTACCGAAGGGGCCAAAAAGGCACCCGGATTTATAACAATAACGTCGGCCACACCTGTTCCCACCTTGCAGGCGTGCCGGCAAAAGCCTGGAGCTCTGCCATGCATGACTCTTCACCCCTGAGTGGCCCTCTGAGCCGCCGGCGCTTTCTCAGTCTTTCGGGGCAATCGGCCCTGTTCATCGGCGCTACCGCCATTATCAGCCAGCTCATTCCCGTCACCGTCATCGCCGACGACGTGTTGCCCCAGCTGCCCGCCGGGCTGCTGCAGATGGGGCGCGATATCTATCCCCATGACCGGCTCGGCGATGCACCGTATGCCAGGTCGCTGGCCGAGCTGCTCGGTAAGCACTCGGACCTGGTTAACGACGGCTTGAAGGCCCTGCAGGGGCGCGCCCGCGCTAAGCATGGTCGGCCTTTCGAAGAGATCGCCAGTGAGGAGGATCGCGTCGCCCTGCTTCGCGARATCGAGACCACGCCGTTCTTCCGTGAAACCCGCAGCGCGCTGATGTTTGGTATCTACGACAACAAGACGCTGTTCCCATTGTTCGGCTACGAGGGCTCGTCGGTGGAGAAAGGTGGCTATATCGCACGTGGCTTCAACGACCTCGATTGGCTCTGATCAGCTTTCTCTTCGCGGCTCCATCCATTCCAACAATGAGGGTTAACCCCATGGCAGCGAAATTCTCCCAGGACGACAGCGATGTCGTCGTCATCATTGGCTCGGGCGCCGGCGGCGGGACCCTGGCCCATGCTTTGGCCAAGCAAGGAATCCGTACCGTGGTGCTGGAAGCCGGCAAGCGTTACGAGATGTCCGACATCGAAAACGATGAGTGGGCCATGTTCAACAAGATTTCCTGGCTCGACAAACGCATCGCCACTGGCGGCTGGGACGTGGCGCGTAACCACCCGAACCTGCCGGCCTGGATCGTTAAAGCGGTGGGCGGCAGTTCCGTACACTGGGCCGGCGTGGCCCTGCGCTTCCGCGACTTCGAGTTTCGCATGCGCACCGAAAACGGTGATATCAAGGGCGCCAATATGCTGGACTGGCCACTCAGCTATGAGGAGCTGGAGCCCTGGTATGTCAAGGCTGAGAAGCACATGGGCGTGACCGGTCCAAGCACCGGGATGCCGTATCACCAATGGCACAACTCCTTCAAGGTCCTGGCCACTGGCGCCCAACGCATTGGCTACAAAGAAATCCAGTCCGGCCCCATGGCGATCAATACGCAGCCCTATGACAGCCGTCCTGGTTGCATGCAGATCGGCTTCTGCATGCAGGGCTGCCGCATCGGCGCCAAGTGGTCGACTCTCTACACCGATATCCCCCGCGCCGAGGCTACCGGCAACTGTGAGGTGCGTCCGCAGAGCATGGCGCTACGCATTGAGCATGATGCCCGCGGCCGAGTCACCGGGGTGGTTTACGCCGACGCCGAGGGCAACCAGCAGCACCAGAAGGCCAGAGTGGTGTGCGTGGCCGGTAACTCCATCGAGTCGCCGCGCCTGCTGCTCAACTCCGAGTCCTCGACGTTCAAGGACGGCCTGGCCAACTCCTCTGGTCAGGTTGGGCGCAACTACATGTGTCACACCACCGCGGGCATCTACGCAGTGCTGCCCAAGCCGATTCACATGTATCGGGGCACCACCTGCGCGGGAATCATTTCCGACGAGTCCTACAACAACACTTCGCGAGGTTTCGTTGGTGGCTACCGGCTGGAAATCCTGTCCCTCGGCCTGCCGTTCATGTCCGCCTTCCTCGATCCGACCCCGCAGGGCTGGGGCCGTGCCTTCGCTTCGCGGATGGAGCGCTACGACCATATGTCCGGCGTGTGGTTGTGCGGTGAGGACCTGCCCATGGAGAGTAACCGCATCACCCTCCACGGCACCGAGAAGGACCAGTACGGCCTGCCCATCCCGGTGGTGCACAAGGACGACCATGCTTTCGACACCGCCATGCGTAATCACGGCGTGGAGCAGACCCGCAAGTGCTACGAGGCGGTCGGTGCCACCGAGGTGATCCGCCTGCCGTCCTACCCGGCCAGCCACAACATGGGCACCAACCGCATGAGCGCCAAAGCGTCCGACGGCGTGGTGAACAAATGGGGCCAGAGCCACGACATCCCCAACCTGTTCGTCTCTGACGGTAGCCAGTTCACTACCAGCGGCGGGCAAAACCCGACCTTGACCATTGTCGCCTTGGCTCTGCGCCAAGCCGAGCACATCGGCTCGCTGATGAACCAGCGCGCCCTCTGAGGAGCCAATCCCATGACCACACCCAGCAAAGCCCAGCGACTCTGGATGTTCGAGCAGATGCTCGTCAGCCGATACCTGGAAGAGTCCATCGAGCGAATCTACATGGAAGGCAAGACGCCGGTATTCAACATGGCCAATGGGCCAATTCCTGGTGAGATGCACCTGTCCAACGGTCAGGAGCCTTGCGCCGTCGGCGTCTGCGCCCACCTCGCGGCGGAGGACATTGTCACCGCGACCCACCGTCCACATCACATAGCCGTGGCCAAGGACGTAGACCTGAACGAGATGGTCGCCGAGATCTTCGGCAAAAAGACCGGCCTGTCTGGCGGCCGCGGCGGCCATATGCACCTGTTCGACGCACGGGTGAATTTCTCCTGCTCCGGCATCATCGCCCAAGGCATGGGCCCTGCCGTTGGTGCTGCGTTATCGCGCCAACTACAGGGTAAGTCCGGAGTCGCCGTGGCCTACCTGGGTGAAGGCGCAGCGAACCAGGGAGCCTTCCACGAAACACTGAATCTGGCCGCGCTGTGGAAGCTACCGGTGGTCTTCGTCATCGAGGACAACGCCTGGGGCATCTCGGTGGCCAAGGCCTCTTCGACTGCCATCGAGCGCAACTACCTGCGTGCTGCCGCTTATGGCATGCCCGGCGTGTTCGTCCCGGGTAACGACGCCGACGCCATCTTCGCCGCAGCCGGTGAGGCCATTGCCCGGGCCCGTGCCGGTGAAGGGCCGAGCCTGATCGAGATCGAAACTCACCGCCTGGCCGGCCACTTCATGGGGGACGGCGAAACCTACCGTCCGACCGGCGAGAAGGAAGCGCTGCTGGCAAAGGACCCGATTCCGGCTTACCGCCAACGCCTGTTCGATCTGGGCGTGCTGGACGAGGTCGGTGCCGCCGCCATTGAAGAACGTGCCCGAGGACGTGTCGACGCTGCGGTGCAGTTCGCCCGCGACAGTGCCTATCCGGCACCGGAAGAAGCTCTGGAAATGGTGTTCGTGTGAACGGAACTCGCCACAACAACGACAAGAAGGAGACCGACATGTACCGACAACCGACGATGAAGGCTGCAGTTTGGCATGGCCGACGCGACATCCGCCTGCAGGACGTTGCCTGCCCGCCGCAACCTCAGGCGGGCTGGGTGCAAATCCGTGTGGATTGGTGCGGCATCTGTGGCTCGGACCTGCACGAATACCTGGCCGGGCCGGTATTCATTCCCACTGATACCGCCCATCCACTCACTGGCCTCAAAGGGCAGTGCATTCTCGGCCACGAGTTCTGTGGCGAGATTGTCTCCCTGGGTGAGGGGGTTCAGAACTTTGCAGTAGGTGAGCGCGTGGCCGCCGATGCTTGTCAGCATTGCGGCCAATGCTGGTTCTGCCAGCAGGGCCAATACAACCTGTGCGAGAAGCTCGCCTTCACCGGATTGATGAACAACGGCGCGTTCGCTGAACTGGTCAACATCCCGGCCAATCTGCTGTACCTCCTGCCGGAAGGTTTCCCTGCAGAGGCCGGCGCGCTAGTCGAACCTCTGGCAGTTGGCATGCACGCGGTGAAGAAGGCCGGCAGCCTCCTCGGCCAGACAGTGGTGGTAGTCGGCGCTGGAACCATCGGTCTGTGCACCATCATGTGCGCCCGTGCCGCTGGCGCGGCCCGGATCATCGCGCTCGAAATGTCCACTGCGCGCAAGGCGAAGGCGCTGGAGGTGGGGGCCACTGAGGTGCTCGACCCCAGCCAGTGCGATGCCATCGCTTCGGTGCGCGAACTGACAGATGGATATGGTGCTGCGGTTTCTTTCGAGTGCATCGGCCACAAGGCCACCGCCAAGTTGGCTATCGATGTCATTCGCAAGGGCGGGCGCTGCGTGATGGTGGGCATTTTCGAGGAGCCCAGCGAATTCAACTTTTTCGAAATCGTCGCCACCGAGAAGCAGGTTATTGGTGCCTTGGCCTACAACGGTGAGTTCGCCGATGTCATCGCTCTGATCGCCGACGGCCGCTTGGACGTTACGCCGCTGATCACCGGGCGTATCGAGCTGGAACACATCCTCGAGCAAGGGTTCGAGGAGCTGGTGAACAACAAGGACCAGAACGTGAAGATCATCGTCAGGACGTCCGCGCCTGCCGCTGCCCGTCACTGATCCCATCGACGGAGGAAATGAGACATGTCTGCAGCAATCAAAGAACGCAAACTCACCATCGCCCGCGCCATGGCCGAGGCGATGGCCCAGGAAATGCGCCTCGACCCACGCGTCTTCGTGATGGGCGAGGACATTGGCCAGCTCGGCGGGGTGTTCGGCAACACCCGTGGCCTGCATGAAGAATTCGGCAGCGCGCGCATTCGTGATACGCCTATCTCGGAAACCGCCTTCATCGGCGCGGCCGTGGGCGCAGCCTCTGACGGCATGCGTCCGATTGTCGAACTGATGTTCGTCGACTTCTTCGGCGTCTGTATGGACGCGATCTACAACCTGATGGCGAAGAACACCTACTTCTCCGGCGGCAAGGTCAGCGTGCCCATGGTGCTGATGGCATCCACCGGTGCCGGCTACTCCGACGCCGGGCAGCATTCGCAGTGCCTTTACGGCACCTTCGCTCACCTGCCAGGCATGAAGGTGGTGGTTCCGAGCAACGCCTACGACGCCAAGGGCCTGATGACTGCCGCCATTCGCGATGACAACCCGGTCATCTACCTGTTCCATAAGTCGCTCCAGGGCATGGGCTGGCTGGGTACCGAGAAGGGCGCGACGGTGGCCGTACCGGAGGATCCCTATACCGTCGAAATCGGCAAGGCGAAGACGGTCCGCGAAGGCCGAGACGTGAGCATCGTCAGTCTGGGTGCCGGCGTGCATCACGCGCTGCGCGCTGCCCAGCAGTTGGAGCAGCAGGGCGTCAGCGCCGAAGTAGTGGACCTGCGCAGTCTGGTGCCGCTGGACCGTGAGCACGTCATCGCCTCTGTGCGCAAGACCGGCCGACTCATCGTTGTCGACGAGGACTACCACAGCTTCGGTGTGAGCGGCGAAATCATCGCCAGCGTCGTCGAGCACGACATCGGGATGCTCAAGGCGCGCCCGCAACGGGTGGCATTCCCCGACATACCGATTCCTTTCACGCCGCCCATGGAGCAATGGGCGCTGCCATCTGCCGCAAAGATCGTTGCGGCCTACCAGAACCTGAAGAACGAGGAATAACAACATGTCCAATCCAATCCTGATTTCCGCCGACCTCTGGGAAGGCGACGCCGAAGCCGTAATCACTTCCTGGCTGGTCAGTGATGGCGCCGAAGTTGGCCAAGGCGACCTGGTGGCAGAAATCATGTCTGAAAAGGCCCAGTTTGAGATCGAGGCGCCGGCTTCCGGCGTGCTGAAAATCCTCGAAGAAGAAGACGCGGTGGTTGTCAAAGGCGCGACCATCGGGTTAGTGGAGTGAGAGCCATGGGGCACATACAGAATGTTGCTGCCGGCTCCGGTAGCACCGTGCTCTTGAAAGGCATGCGAAAAATGATCGCTGCGAAGATGAGCGAAAGCCTGCAGACTGCAGCGCAACTAACTCACCATGCTGAATGCGAGTTGACCATCCTGCAGGCGAAACGGGCGGAGCTAAAGGCTGCGGGTAGCCAGGTATCGCTCCATGACCTGCTGCTGTTTGAGATCGTATGTACCCTGAAGAACCATCCGGGACTCAATGCAACCCTGCAAGATAACCAAATCACGCGGCATGGTTCGGTGCATCTTGGTCTGGCGATCCCGCTGCCGGACGACCTGCTGGTGGCGCCCGCACTGTTTGATGCTGACCAACTGGATGCGGAGGGCCTGGCGCTTGCACGCCGGGCCCTGGTGGACAAGGCACTGTCCGGGAAGCTCTCGGTGAAGGAGCTAACGGGTGCCACGGTGACCGTGACCAACTTGGGGCTGTCGCGGGTGCGTTTTTTCACGCCCATCCTCAATGTCCCTCAGGTGGCCATTATCGGGCTGGGAGGCATCCAGCGTCGCCTGCAACGAGGTGCCGATGGTTCGTTATCAGAGCGCGACTTCATGGGTCTTTCGCTGACCTTTGATCACCGGGCCGTGAACGGCGCTCCTGCCGCAGACTTCCTCGATGATCTGTGCCAGCGAATCGAAGGGGTAGAGCCGTCATGAGCAGGATCTGGCGCCTCAGTATCGAGGCCGGCCTGGAGGCTGAGCGGCAGTTGCTCGACCGTGTGTACGCCGGAGAGGAGGAGTGGGGGTTGCTGCTATGGCGACCCTCCGATTCAGCCTTGGTGATGYCACGCAGGCTGAGCAGGCTTGCGGGGTTCACGGCGGCAGATATCAGCTGTACTGCCCTGGGCTGGCCGATTGCATTGCGCGACACGGGCGGCGAGCCGGTGCCGCAATCATCGGCGGTACTCAATGTAGCCTTGGCCTATGTCGTGCCACTGGAAGATGACGAACAGGCGCGAATAGAAACCGCATATTTACGACTCTGCGAGCCCATCTGCCAGTGGTTGCGTGGCATGGGGTTGCTGCCGGGCCTCGGTGAGGTCCCAGGAGCATTCTGTGACGGCCGGTTCAATGTCACCCTGGCCCGACGCAAGCTGGTGGGGACGGCCCAGCGTTGGTGCCGCCGTACAGCAGATAACCGACTGGTGGTCCTGGTCCATGGGGCGATCCTGCTTGAAGACCAGCGTGAGCCTATGGTCGATGTGGTCAATCGTTTCTACCAGAGCTGCGGTCTGGAGCAACGGTGCCGCGCTTCCAGTCACGTGGCTCTGGATGAGTGGTTGACCTCTACTTGGGATACAGCGCAAAGCCTTGCGAACTGGTTTGAGTTGCCTTGGGAGGCTTGGTCACCCAGAAAGGAATCTGGCAATTTGAAAGCCCTTTATTGACCTCCTCGTTGGTGCCTGAGCGAAAAAGGCTGAGGACGAGTCGATTTCCTTAAGACATCTAGCCGTCGCGGACGTTAGGAACGCGTCCGCTTTTGGCTATTTTCCGCCTCTCGCCGCGGCAGCTAAAGGGCAACGCCAAGCCTGAGAGGCTGAAAAACTTCAAACTTGGCGGGTTGGGGAAGTTAGGGCTGAATTTTTCAACGGCCTGATAGGGCAACTCCCCGTTACGCATCGCATCGTAAAGTTTTTCAAGGTTGGCCTGAAGGCAGGGCCATTGGGGGAATAAGGTTCCGAGCCTCTCCGGGCAGTGCCAGCCATCCTATAAGATTTCGGCCTCGTATTGCACGAGGTCGCAACATCGCAAGACGGCATCTATCGGTCGATAGAAGGTTATAGCCTGGGGATTGAAATTATCGGTGTGTATGTACGGATGGACGTCAATTTCTGATGGATGGGCCTCCCGTAGAGCGTAACCGTCCGTCCAACACACCTTCCTGATCCCAGCACCTAGGGCAATGACGCCAAATCAATCCAAAAAGTGGACACCTGAAATGCCCATACCGGCACAGTCGCATTAGTTTTAGCTAAGGTCAGTTATCCCACCATGCGTCTCGAGGCGTGCTTGCCTGCGATAAAAGGCGTGAATAGCCCACACCACCCCTACAAATAGCAACCCTGTCCCAAGCGCTTCCATAGGAGAGGGCCAGCGTTGGTTGATGAGCAGGCCCAGTGCAGTCGCATAAAGGGTTTCACTGGCGATCAATTGCCCGCTGAGAGCCAGAGGTAGGCGCCGAGTTGCGATTGACCATGCCCAGGCACCGGCAAGGGTGGCCCCTAACCCCTGAATTAACCCACAGACTATCAGCGCCTGAGTACCTGCTAACCCGCTCGGATGGCTGGCGAAGTGGGAAAGCTTCAGGTAAAGCCCAACTGGGACGAAGGCCAGCATCTCGACGCTGCACATGAAGATCAGCATGGCAGACCACAGCATGGGGGACATGTTTGGGCGTTGAGCCAAAGCACTTTCATTTAACAGGCCAAAACCAGTCCAAAAACCGATTGCCAGCAACGATGCGAGCAGCCCAAGCAGTATCGAAGCTGCCGGGCGCACAACCGTCGCGCTGCTAAAATCAAACACGCTCAGGTTGACCAAACTTATGCCCAATGCCGCCACCACCAGCGGCCCGGCAATGGCGCGCCAGGGCACGCTGGAGCTTCGCATATTGCCGGCAATCGCGAGCACGATCGGTACTGACCCCATCATCACCGGAGGGATCACCGGCCCAGCTGCCAAGACCGCAGTGGTGATCAGGAAGAAGTAGCCGATGTATCCTAAGAAGCCCAGCAGTGCGGCGCAGGCCCAGTCGCTCAGTCGCAACTGCCGCACTTCGCTACGGTAAACAAACAGCACTAGCAGGCTACCTAAACCGGCAAAGGCGTAACTCACCACCGCCAAATCGAAAAGGCTGTAATCGCCGACTAGCCCCGGAAAGATGTAGAGCAGCGACCAGGAAAAAGTGGCGGCAATGGCCGCTAATAAGCCTAGGGTCATACGCTCTGCTCCTCCTGGCCCTGCTTCCGGATCCAGCAATGAGCTACGTGCCGGGCAGTGTCGAACACCCGCACGTCCTGGCCCATGGCACCGCTGACAAAACTGCCCTCCAGCAAGATAAACAATCCCTCAGCAGCGACGCCAGGGTCGCGTACACCGGCGCTCATGGCCAACGCGGCGAGACTTTCGCGTATCCCTTGCTTATGCCGGCTCACTGCCAAATGCACAGGGTGGCTGAACTCGGGGAATTCAGCCGCACTGTTGACGAACAGGCACCCGCGCCCRCTATCTCGCAAAAGATAGCGTTGATACAAATCGAAAAACGCGAGCATGGCACTGACCGGGTCAGCGTGCTTCGCCAAGGCGCGCGCTACCTCTTTGCGCCAGCGTCGGTCACGCTCATCAAGGCAAGCCACTATCAGCGCATCCTTGGAGGGAAAATGACTGTAGAGCGTCATCTTGGTAACACCCGCCAACATGGCGATGGCCATCACACCAGTACTGTGTACGCCTTGTGAAAGGAACAGCTTCAGCGCTGAATCAATCAAGCGCTCACGGGTATTGTCCATGTTAAGGCACTCCGGCATCGGGACGGAGTTGACTATACTGACCGGTAAGATTGAGGCGAATCCAAATACGACCTGAATCATGGCCATTACGACACAGACCGCAACGTGCCAACGCCGCAGTAAATCGTAGGACTTGGCCAATCAGGAAGTTCGCCACGCTAGCTAAGCGCCCCCACACCAGCGTGGTTAGCAGCTAACGCCATTCTGGTGGCTGCGCAGAGCCAATTGGAGCTGGCTCATGTATGGGACGGCGGCGAAGTGGCCTCCGTCGAAGGCATGCGCTTCCTCGTACCGGTGCGCACCGCGCATGCCGGTCCCAACCCGAAGTATTTCGGTATCTTGGATTGCTGCCGTTCGGGCTGTCGGACTTTCGCGCTTGGTGGCGTAGCGGCGAGGCCACGGGTATCGTCGCCTCGCATGGCGCGAAAGCGCAAATAGCTGCGTAGGCTCGTGCAGATTACCACGCGTGAACTCGGCTTCCAGCGGTTGGCCAAGCCACTGAAGGTAAAGGTCACCGTCACTTGCAAGGTTGCTACATCGACCTTGACGGCCCACGAGAGCGCTACAGCGCTCTGCACAAACGCGTCAACTCCTCCACCGATGAGGCCGCCTGATATGAACCAAATTGAACTTGCTCAGATGAAATAAATGTTTGAAATGTGCCCCGCAAACTTGCGGGGCACATTTCATGCCGCGGGACGTCGAGCTTCGTCGGTCAACCATTCGATGTATCGGCGTGCCGTACTGCTGAGCACTTTCTGGCGCTGCGTCAGCAGGTAGTAGACTTGCTTATGACGCATCGTCAACTCTGGACAGAATGACCATTCAGCCACTGCGCAAGGGCCTCTCGGTGAGCTTCAGGGCGCGCAGCGCTTCATCAAAGTCCGAAGTACTGCTGCGCGGCAGCCTTGGCATCCTTGCCGTCAAAGGTGGTCAGTCCATCCAGCCACGGGTCGAGCCACTGCGGATTGCGAGTGATCCAGGCCTTGGCCAGTTGAAGCGGATCTTTCTTGTCGAGAATGCCCATCATCAGTTCACTTTCCATCTGGACGTCAAACTTCATGTTGCTGATCAGCTTCGCTGCGTTCGGGCAGCGCTGGGCATAGTCGGGCGTAGTCACGGTATAGACCGTCGCGGCGCCATAATTGGGGCCGAACACCTGATCCCCTCCGGAAAGGTAGGTCATCTTGAAATCCAGGTTCATCGGGTGCGGAGCCCAGCCTAGGAACAGGATCGCTTTCTCGCGCCTGATCGCCCGCGAAACCTGCATGCGCATCGCCGTCTCACTGGACTCTACCAACTGGAAGTCACCCAGGCTGTAGAGGTTTTCCTTGATCTTTTTTCTCAGCGAGGAAATGCCACCGCTATGGGCATCGAACAACATCTCGTGGCCTTGGCTGGGATACGCCACCAACCAAAATGCGCGACTGGCGCACAGCATCATGTGGGAGACCTGGATGCGTCGAAACAGGCCGCCGATCAGCAGACCTTCTTCGCTCCAGTCGAACTGAAAGGCCTCGCCGAGTGCAAAGGTCAGCAGTACGAAGGCCCGAAACGATTTGCCTTGCTCACCGCGCCACGAGCGTATGAAGGCGGTGAACTGGCGGTAACCGCCGTCGTAACCCTCGGCCTTGATCTGTTCGAAGAGTGCTTTGGCGCTCCTCCGATTGTGCTTTGCCCGGAAGGAATCGGCCTTGAGCGCCTGCTCCAGCGTCTCGTGAAATGGACTGAGTTTGTTGAAGGTTGCGCACCGCAGGTACGCCGGCTGAGTGGCTTCGGGTGCTCTGCCCCATTTTCGGATGGTCTTTCTCGACAGCCCGGTACGCTTGGCTATCTGATGCAGCGACAGCTTGTCGCGAAAATACACGCGCCGAATTTTGCCCATCATTTCCATGCTGATCGCCCTGTGTTCTCCCGCTCAAAAATTGAGCAGAAGCAGTTGAACACCTGGGTCAGTTTTCGGTCAGGGGCAACAGCGCAGGTGAATACTCAGCTGCGCAGGGTAGCGTTCTCGACGCACATTGCTCTGGGTTCGCTTCGGACGTTTACCGTCAGCCTGGCGTAGATAACTGATCAGCTGGCGTTTCAGCTCGCCGCGTGGATAACCATCGATGGCGAGGTAGATAGTTTCGTGGCTCACATGTCGCTCGGATTGGCCGGGCTAGATACTGCATAGTCTGCGGGCAATTTGTTGCGGTGACCAGCCAATGCGGAGCATTTCGACGACCACTTGAAACAGCTCTGAGTCTGGAGATAAGCGCCGCTGACGGCGAAGCACATGTCGAAGCTGTTGAGCCCTCCTGGTGGCTTGGATGGCGTCATAGTAAGGCTGCAAGGGGGGCGCTTGATCTCACGACTAATGGTGCTGGGGTGACGGCCAAGCAAAGCGGCAATAGCTCGCAGCGACTGCCGTTGAAATAGCATCACCATAATGGTGACGCGTTCCTCGGTACTCAAATGTTTGTATTGGGTAGACATGGCAACACCTTACATCAGGTGTTGCACTTGCTCCTTGAGATCGCCAGGCTTATGACGCCATCATTCAATACGCTACCTCGATTCGAGTAAGTAAAGAGGGGAAGGCACAGATCAAGGTCGCACGCGAAAGTAAAAGATTGAAGGCTATAGCGGCAAAGTTGTGACTGCGATAGGGGGTGGCCCGCTTTCGCGCCAAGCCCCACGATAGATACATACTCACCCCTCATCAAGTGCGAGAAATGGGTTATCTGGAGGTATCAATTCTAAAAGTGATATCGGCTCCGCAATCAAGTAACCCTTCAAGGTCGTTTTCTTCCTGGGACCTTGCACTTGGCATACCCAGATATTCAGACCGTTGTTTCGCTTTCTGTGGACCTTCAATTTCTCAAACTGCTTCTGCACCCAACGCCATTCTTCAATCCCTTGATCGGCCCCTTGAGAGATACCAGGAAACTCCTGCGCGTAGCGTTGGAAAAGTCCCGGCGTGACCAGAAATACGCTGCCACTCACCGTGTGGATTTTGGCCTTGCTGTCATTGATGATCAGCTTGTGGCTCAGGATGCCTTCTTTGACCCAATTCAGAAACGCCTGGCCAGGGTTATCCGAAGGAGGGAGTGAGGTTTCGAGAGCGCTTTCTGACGGTGCATCACTGGCCTCAGGCTCCCCCGACTCGAACATGTCCAGCAGCGTGCCGAGGTAGTCGGCATCCTCCAGCGCCATGGCATCTGGCTGCGATTTGCTTTGACGCGATTCTGTATTGGCTGCCTTGGGGGCTGGTGGTGATACCGAAGCGTTGGACTGATTGTCATCGAGTGCAACGCTCACCGTTCCGCGGAAAGCGGCGGGGCGGTTTTCGCTTCCCCAAATCAACGCCGGTTGAAGGCGCAGAAAGGTAAAGCTCTGCTGCCAGTCTCCCTGCGCCACTAGCGCAGTCCAGATGGCTTTGCCTTCCGGTGTCGACTCAACCAATCCATGCGATTGGAGTTCGTCGAACACGGCAATGTTGGATGAGGGAATGCCTTCAATCGCTTGTGAAAGCAAATAAGCTCGTAGCTTGTCCGTGACTGCCTTGCTGACTAGCCAGAGGGAGTCGTGTGTCAGCCAGCCCGCGGCACCTGGCTGGTTGAGTTTCAGCTCGTGTTGAACCAGATGACGCAGTCCGCTGATCAAATGGTGTTGCAGCGAATGGATAGGGGCCTGCAGCGCCTTGCTTGGGTTACCGCCAATGTTCTGTGTGGTGGAGACGCGGTCGGCTTGAATAACCAACTCGCCGAGCACGCCGGCACGTTCATACTGACCGGCCAAGACATACAGCAAGCTGGCCCAGAGCGACGGAAAGCCACTGAGCCAATCGAGGATCGGGCGGTCGAGAATCTGGGTGTAGAGCAAACCTGCGGCGGCGCCGTGCAGATGGTAATCCCGACCCTTGAGGTAACGAAAACGGTAGGGCTGATCCAGGGAGCCCTGCCAAGGATGCCAAACACGGCCATCCTGGCGTTCGACCAGCAGGTCCACGGCGATCTTGCCGATGTCATGCAGCAGGGCGCCATAGGCGATGCCAGCCGACCAGGCATCGGTCTGGGCGGCTTGGTCTTCGGGCGCCGCACCGGTCGGAAGCAGGTACGACTGACGCAGTTTTAAACTKCAAGCGACCAGCTCCAGACCATGGTCGAGCATGCCGCCGAGATACGCATGGTGGTGCGTCTCGCTGGCCGGGAGTTGCTGGACCCGTTCGGCGTAGCGATGGATCGGATTTAAATAGAGCTGGATGAACTGCGCGTGGGAGAGGGCGGTGTACTGCCAGATGCGATCGAGCAGCTGGCGGCGGTGTTCCGCGGCTAACAAGCTCTGGGCCGACTCGATGGGCAGGTAACCTTCGGCGACGCTCACGGTCGGTGGTGGAGGAGGCTTCTGCCTTTTGTGGCGAAACAGACTGAGCATCAGGACCTCCGGGAAATGGTTGGGTCAGTGGCCTTTTAGCCTTTTCGGATAGGGCTCTTACCCTTGACTCCCCATTCCCTTACAACCCTTACCGATCCTTTTGGTGCGTGTCCTTTTGTGCGGCAATCGGAATATTGATACTGCTCGCCATCATTTTGTTGGAGGGCTGGTACGGCAAAGAAAAGAGTCGGTAGACTGCGGTGCATATTTTTTGGGACTTGCCATGAACCTCACTGATGCCACGCTCGTGCTGCTGCTCGCGGCACGTATCCATGGGACCGACGAAGCTGTCAGGGCCTCGGCGAAGAGCGTGGTCAAGAAGTTGCCACGCAGCAAGCGCGATCTGATCTACAAGGTGATCGACAGTCGGAGCCCGCTCGATCTGGTGGATTTTCTGGCGCAGAACCTGGATACGGAATGACATGCTACGGGTGTGCGCCCCTCTGTTGTTCTTTGCGTGAGGGGCCCGCGGCGTGATGTCGTCTGTTTTCAGGGAACAGAAAAAAGGGCTCAACTCGCGTTGGGCCCTGTGAAGCGTTTGCAGTGGTGAGATAACGATCAAGCTCCATCGTTCATGCACAGCGAGTCATCCACGACGGCTTGCTTCAGTTGCTGCTCCAAGTTGAGTACATACTCCGAGGCGCTGCGGGCGTGACCGCTGGCGCGGAAGATCGCACGTTTGTCAGCCTTGAGCAGGCTGAGCCAGGAATCGATGTAGCCCTCGTGCCTCA
Organism: Pseudomonas sp. P1_F1_2; assembly: GCF_056405815.1. Taxonomy (NCBI): domain Bacteria; kingdom Pseudomonadati; phylum Pseudomonadota; class Gammaproteobacteria; order Pseudomonadales; family Pseudomonadaceae; genus Pseudomonas; species Pseudomonas sp. P1_F1_2. The sequence goes on from NZ_JBFUBK010000030.1 coordinate 15,456, forward strand.
GCTCTCCCTGTATACCGGTGTAGGCACATAAAAACGCCGCGCCCATTTCGGCGATCAACTCCTCAAACGCGTAGCCTGGCGAGCCGAACGGACAGCATGACGTCACGCCTTCGCGCTGTAACCGAGCGTGATGCCCGGTCCAGTGCGTCAGCTCGTGCAGTGCGGTGGCGTAGTACCCGCCTTCGTCTTGAAATTGCGCTTTTGTCGGCAGTTGGATGAGATCCCTGATCGGATGGTAAAAGGCTTCATCTGCAGATCGATGAACGATGTGTGCACCCGAACTTAACAGCAGGTTTTCCGCAGCGCTGTTGGGCTGGAAGGGATCACTCTGTTCCGTCTCGAGCAGGGTTTCATTGAGCATTTCGAGCCCCTCCGTTTGCTCGATGTTGAATAGAAAATGCGTCCTGAGAATGCYAAAGTGAGCGACCTTGGGCTGACCGTTTTCATCGAGTACGAGTTGGCCTGACTCGGTCTGTTCCTCGCGCTCCATCGGCTTGTAGAGCACTGCTAGGGTACTTTGCTCACCCTTACGGATGTGCCCACCGGCTTTTTTGGCTTGGTTGAAGGTCAGCCAACGATCTTGAGTGAACCCCTGCAACCTGGCCTCGGCCCAGAGCAACGGTAAATTGATACCCGAATACGGACGCCGCGTGATGGCGTTAATGGGGAAGGGGTGATGATGACCGACGTGAGCTGAGCCACTTGAGGACCAGGGTTTGATCCAGGGGGCTATGCCTTGGTCTAACGCGGTAACGATCTTGTCAGTCACGTCTTGGTAGATATCGCGCATGGCATTTTCCTCGAGAGAAAAACGGAGGAACGCCTTGCCCGTCGGGGGAGGGTTCCCCGGTTGGGTGATGTGCTGGACTGATGCAGGACTGGCATGCCTTCTGAGTGTGGATCGGGGTGCCGAGTACGACCGTATGCGTTTAGCGTTGATGTTCTCCTGCAAGCGCTATCAGCAAGGCGTTAGGCTGGCCTGGCCTGGCTCTAGGAGCAGGCTGAGACTCAGTTGCAGCAACGGGTTTTGGCGTGGATGACCCGTTGACGCGATGTGGGCTACCTCGAACAGCACATAGGGCTCGTGTGGATAGGCCAGGTGAGCCTCGAAGGCTGCGCGCAATATGTTGGTCAGCCGATCGACCTGCAGCTTCTCAGGACGACCTGAGCGCTCGAACAGTACTGCGCGTTGCCACGCGCCAGGCGTAAACACAATGGGCAACTGTAGGGTGTTCAGTGCTTCCGGCGTAAGTGAGTCGGACATGGTGTGCCTCCGTTGAAAACGCGAAGAAACCTGTCCCGTGCGGGAGATAATTTCCCCGCCGTGGGTTGAAGAAAAGCAAGAAGGTTTGCCTGGCGAGCGGAGCTCGGAAGACGCTCAAATGAGCAGTAGGCGTTCATCACCGTAAAACCGGTGACCGTGCGAGCTACCGAACGCTAATCGCACTTGGGGAAGAACCATCACCGAAGTGACGTAGCCTTGAAGGTTCTGGCTACCTGGGAAGGAGCTGTCGATAACAGCGATCCGTACCTTGTATTTAGCGGAGCGATTTATACGGGTCAACCTCCGAAGAAAAGCTGTGTCCTGATGTTCGTCTTCTATCTTCCAGTGAAGATTTTTTGGCTGGGCAAGCTGATAAACGGTCAAGCACGGACAGTTTTCAGTAGTAGGCTGTTACTCCTGTCTCAATCATGAAAACGCTCAGAAGAGGGCGAGAACATGCCGACTCAGAACCCTGTTCAGAATTCACGTGCTCACCGCTGGGCGTACGCCTGTGGCATGTCGGTAAAGCGTGGTTATCGCAAATTGAAAGTGTTTGAGTCCCGCCTGGCTGAGCGTGCGGTGACGGCAGGTATGCCTGCGGGTAAAATATTCGTTCACGGGAGCTTTCTGATTGCCAAGCTGGCATTGATCGGAGGTTTGCTCCTTGTCAGCGTTTGGCTGGTTACTTTTTTTGTGATGATGTTGGCTGTCATCACGTTGATATGGTTCAGGGCTTTTGTTGGTTCCGATCATCAAGAGGAAAGTCCAGGGCCAGACTACCTGGGGGCTGATCTCTACATCGGTGACTTCGACGACAATGGGCATTATATAGGCGACAGCAAGTCATCTAATTGAGCGCTTAGCAGCACCCAATATTTGATCCGTACCTTTACTCGCTGAATCACTTGCGGCTTTGCTACCGTTCGCCAACATGCCTTGAATCCCGTTGCCGACTGAATATCCTGCCCAGCTCATGGCTCCTAGAAACAGCATCGGTAGCACGATGAACATCGCCCCCATCACATACTCAATTACCTGCGCCGTGACCGTCCCATTCATAAAGCCGGATGTGGGCAGCGATAACAGCACTTGATTGGACGCCGAAACTTGGTTGTACAAGGTGTCGAGCATGCTGGAGTCGACCCAGCGGGCGAGTTCCCACCAGAAGCTCAGCATGTGCAAGGTGAACAGCGCAAACGTCACCGTCATGACGGTCTTCAACTGGTAGGTACTGACCAACAGAATTAGCGGCAAGCTGATGATGACGCCCATGATCAGGAAAGCCTGCACCATCGGCAGGGCAGCACGTAGCGCATTCATCGCCGGGAAGTTGCTGAAGGAGCCAAGGGCCAACCCGGTATTGGTGGCTAGGTTGTTGAGCCCCTGATTGATCGAGCCGCCGCGGGCACTGGAGCCATAGTCCTGGTACACCTGTCCGGGCGACATGGACATCGATTGCTGGCGCGGGCTGACCAGCTCACGCAGGGTGGCATCCTCGATCTCGTTGCTCGAACGACCAGTCAACCAACCCTTCAGCTGAGTCAGCAGCGAGGGATCGACCTGCTGGATCAAGCGCTCGCGCAACCCAACACCGCTATCACTCCACCACTGCTTGCAGGTGGGGTAGCCCGCGCCATTCTCCAGCCGAGGTAAGGAAACATCTCGGCTTTCGTCATACGGCCAGCTGACTCGCGGTGTGCGCGAACGATCCGTATCGTAGTAACCGGGTGTGTCGAAAAAATAGTTTGAGCCGATCCAGGAGGCGTCATGACTTTGTGCCTTGTCCAACTGCGGACGGTTGGTGAATAGCCGAGAACGGGAATAGCCATAGCAATCGCGAGTGAAGTCGGCAACTTCCTGCAGCAGTACCTGACTGACGATGCGCGAGCTGTCGATCTCCATGCGCATTTGTCGGATATCCGGTTCGCAGGGGATGGCGGCGGTGGCCGCCGCGGTTACTCCTTTGCTCAAGGCATGCACCAGAAACCACCAGATCGGTACGTTGGCGGAGCGTTCTCCGATAGTATTGAAGGTGGTCCCCCAGGCGGTTTCCGTCGGTTTGGCGACACTCACGCCGCAGCGCTGACTCGCTGCATCATCGAACGTCATTGACGAGAGGCTCAACGGAAAGACCGGAGCGCAACCGAACAACACGACGATGTAGGCCAGCCACAGCCGGTTCTCGATCCGCGGCACCGAGAGCAGTCCCTTGTTGCCTTCATCCGCGCCTTGCTGACGGGCAGACAACCATTCCTGCAAGATGATTGCACCAAAGGGCGCGGCGAATAGCCCGGTGTCGGACAGGACACTCCAGAGGCCGTTGTTGATGATCCAGGCCAGCAGAGAGAGGTAAAACTCCAGGTAGCTGTTGGTGCTCATGAGCATGGTGGTGACCTCACAGTCGGGTGAGTTCGACGCAGGTAAAGAGCACGAGCCCTAATGCTCCGATGCGCTGCACACGCAGTCGATCCTGTGGTCGATGTCGGTAGCGCCGAAGCAGATCCCACCAGAGCGCAAAGAGGGCGGCGTAGAGCAGGGCACGCCACAACCGCAGATAAGGTCGTGCGGATTCGAATGCCTGCTGCCAGACCTCGAAACTACCCAGTGCAGTGCGGCCGATCCAGGCGACCAGTGCGGCGGTCAGGATCATCACCGCGGCAATCCCCAGACCTGAAAGCAGAGTGAATAGCGGTGAGCGTTTCATGGCTCACTTGCGCCTAGCGTCAGCATCATTGAGTCGGCCCGGCTCAGGGTCGCCTTGCTCGACGGTACGCGAAGCATCGGCACCACCCGCATGTCGATCGAGCACTAGGCTGGCGGTATTGGTGGCGAGCATCTGCCGGACCTGCAGCTCGGTTTGTAGCAGACGTATTTCGCGCTCCAGGGCGTCGAYATTTTTCGTCAAGGCTGTCTGGGCCGGCTCGGCGGAAGCGATGTTCGGTTCGTGACTGCCTGCCAGCAGGGTGCGGAGTAGCAGGAGCGCCTTATCGAGTACGCTGGATAGGGCCGTCTCGCTGGCCAGGCGTCGCGCCAGCAGATCCTGGTCGGGATCGTCGCGCAAGGCTTCGATCACGCCACGGGTCACCGGCAGCATTGAACTGGAGGCTTTAGCCAGGTTGTCAGGGGTAGGCGGCAGTGAGCCGGACAGCAACCCTTGCAGAGCCTTTAGGCGTTCGCTATAGGCCTCCTGGATCAGCGGCGTCAGCCCGCTGCCGGCGGTAGCGCGCAAAGTTTCGCAGCTGTTGCAGGTCGCGACTTCGCTCTCGCCCAATACCCGAACGGCCCATTCGGATTCCTCCTGGGGCGAAGCCCATGTCTGGCAAATGGCTCCACCCAAACAGTCGCTGCTACTGATCGAGGTACTGTCATCCACCTTCCGGTTATGCAGCAAGTTATAGCCCGCGCGCACTACGTCGGAGGTCACCCGAATGGGTGTCTGCCCATTCCCACCAGCCTTCGAACCTCCGACCCAGGACACCCCATTGTTGCCGTTTTGGGACTCGGTATTTTTCACCGTGGCCACTGCGTCACCGCCGATTTGCTCCAGATTACTCTGCATCTCCTGGTTCTTGGCCAGCGCACCCCAGCCGGCTTGACCGACGTTGTCCGCCATCTTTTCGGCCATGGACTGGCAGGTCAGCTTGGAGCGGTCGAAGTCGATACGTCCCTGCATCACCCCGTTGCTCAACAACTCATAGAGGCCGGGGTTGGCGCGCTGAATGATCAACGCTGGCAGCGACATCACGGCTTGGGTCGCGTTCTGCACGATGCTGCCCATGATCTGCTGGAAACCTTCAGTGACGCCGTTCAGCTGGTTTTGCAGGGTGTTGGTGAGGCTCATGTTTCCGCACATCATGTTCGCTCGCCAGGACCCACCGACACCGAGACCACTGGGGCGGTAGAGCGAACTCGGTGAGCCGACTGCCGAGCCGCCACCAATGGTGTACATGACTCGGTCGTCGAGTACTTCGCCTTGAGTACCCAGGCGGTAATCGCCCTCGGCGGCGTGGGCATGAGTGGCCATGGCGAGCAGTCCACAGAGCAACAGGCTCATCACGCCCAACCATGATCGCGCGCAAAGCCGACTCATGATGCACCGCCTTCGAAGTCGATACTGAACAGAAAGGTCTGTCCCTCACGTTTGCAACAGCTATAGGGGCGCCACAGCGCCCAGGCGTAGCCGCCATCAGCACTCTGCACCGGATCGCTGGGGAAGATGGCACACGTGGGCTGAATCTGGGGGGAGAGCAACTGCCATTTGTGGGTTGAAGCATCGTTTTCAACGATCGGACCCGGCGGCCAGTAGCCGTCGCGTGGTGCGGGTGTGAGCGGGAAGTACACATGTGGTTGCCCGTTACGGGTGATGACATCGCCGGCCCGTTGCGCCATCACCGCGGCCGCCTTGAAATCATCGGGCTGTACCAGAAAACCCTGCCGGGGGTAGACGTTGCCCCACATGTTTCCCAAGGCCTGCCGACCGATTTCACGGATCCCCGGCATGAGCGACTCGGGGTAAAGACTTTCCGGTATGCCATGGCGCCAGGCCAGCGAGTCCAGGGTGCTCAGGTAGTAGGGCATGAACGCAGTAGCGCCGCTGGCGCAGGCGTAGCCGGAATGCGAGGCCAGTTGAGTGGCGGCCCAGCCACCGGGGTGGCCGATGCCATCGACGTTCTTGAAACGGGGCAGGTTGTTGCGCTGGGTGTTCGGCGTAATCAGGTTGCCGCCACCTTCCGCACCGCTGATGGGAGAGGAGAGGGAGGCCATCTCGGTCCATGGGTTATTGCCGGTAGTGGCGTAGCTCGAGACCACGAGTTCAGGAATGAAATGACGCACCTTGGTCGAGGTTTTGACTGTGCAGCCGAAGGGCGTGCAGAGCAGCCAGTAACAAATGCCGACGACCCTGTAGGCGAGGCAATTTGGCGACAACACCGAGGACGTGATGCTGCCGGTGTCCAGCGCCATGCTTGGGCCGGATGCCAGCAGAATGCTCAGCGCCAAAGGTCGTAGCTTCTGGAGTGTAATTGACGGGCATACGACAGGCATGATCCAGGCTCTTTGGGCTAATGACCTGGACACGTTGAATGATTGAACGTACACCGTCAGTGATAAAGCTGAAGCTGGCGTTGTCGGTTTGCAAGGATTTGCAGGGCGACAAGGTGGCTATTCGATGCTCAGCGCACGGCGAAGGGCGTCTGGCTCGGTGAGTAGCTGAGCCGTTGTGATTTCGAGAATATTGGCGAGTTTGCACAGGACCATCAACGACGGATTGCCCGTGCATCGTTCGATTTGACTGACGTAGGTACGATCGACCTCGGCCATGAGCGCCAACTGCTCTTGGGTAAGGTTCTTTATACGTCGCATCAAGCGGATGTTTTCCGCCAGTTGCAGACGCAGCTGTTCGTAGTCTTGAGTCATGCGCGCAAATTGCGCCTTGAGGGACTCTCAATCCACGGGATATAGTCTACATTGGTATTGATCTAGGGCATTTGGTGCCGAACGTTCATTTTGTTTCGTTATTTCCAGGCTGAGTCCAGCGTCTAACAATAAAATCAGACATCTAGGGTGTGTATGGACGAAAACTACATTTCAATTCCTGCGGCGGATGGTTGCCCAAGTCTTCTGACACCTTGGGGCAACGAATTTGCTCCGATGATCGAGCGTGGCGTGCAATGCGCCCAGGCTTGGCTTGATACGCCCGGTGAGATTCCACTGTGGTGGGAGCTGGCGCAAACACGCAAGACCTTTCCTGTCGGTGATTGCCAAGATGCTTTTGAAGCCGGATTCTTGTTGAGGATTCAGCAGCGGCTTCAAGGCGCATCGTAATAACCTGTCACTCGCTTTAGAGCGCGATACCTGAATAGATTTCCCTAGGCGGGTTCTATGCCTCGCGCTCTATCGATCCGTTCAGCTACCCAGTAAGCGGCTTCCAACTCCGAACAGCCAATGTTCTGCATCAGTGTCCAGCGCTCGGCTTTTTCCTCGGGCTCCGTCATGGCCAGGGCGAGGTAAAGACTGGGCGGCACGGCCCGAAACAGCGTTTCGAGCTTCTTCGATAGCACGACCCCCTCAGTGTATTTACCCGGCTCCTTACTGGCAGAGAGCAGCAAGGCTTTCTGTGCCGGCGTGAGTTTCTTGAACCGTGCGATCTCTTCGATTTCCGCGGGCGGCATGTTCAAACAAATCCACCATTCGATCATGTTGAGCATGGTCTGCGCGGCAGTGGGAAAGTCGGCAAGGTTTTGCGTCGCCAGCCAGAACCAAGCGCCGAGCTTGCGCCACATCTTCGTGCCCTTGACCACGAATGGCGCCAGCAATGGGTTCTTGGTGATGATATGACCTTCGTCAGTGACCATGATGATCGGTCGGCCCAGGTACTGGTCGCGCTCGGCAAGGTTGTTCACGGTGTTCATCAGGCTGATGTAGCTGATGGACATTTGTGCCTCATAGCCTTCGCGAGCGTAAGTGGCGAGATCGACAATGGTCACATCGCTCTCGGGCCAAGGCGTGCCCTCGCGATCGAACAGTTCACCCTCGAAACCTTGGCAAAACAGGTCGATGGACTCGCCCATTTCCTGGGCACGCTCACGACGCTTCTCCGGCAAATGCGGGTCGGCGGCGACACGCAGCAACGCGTCGCGCACGTCGCGGGTCAGCACCTGGCGGTTCGCTGCGACACAGGTCTGCGCCGCATCGAGAATGCACTCGCGAATCAGGCTGCGATCGGCTCGACTCAGGCGCGCCTCTTCCTTGGCCTCGCCGCCGGTGATCATCAAGCGAGCGGTGATTTCCAGTTCGCCGAGCACGTCGCGCTGGTCTTCGCGACCGGCTACCGCCTCATCGTCCAGCTCTCCGATCGACAGACTCGCCACCTGATCCGGCTGTTCGACCAGGCGCCAGGCATCGGCGAACGGGGCGAGACTGACCGAGGCGCCAGGCTTCAATTGGACCTTGTTGACCGACAGGCCCTGTGTCGCGAGGTAGTCGCCCTGCAAACCGAATGAGTTGCCGGCCTCGACGATAAACAGGCGAGGGCGGTACACGGCCATGACCTGCATCAGCAGGGTGACCAGGGTGGCCGACTTGCCGGCACCGGTGGGACCGAACAACAGCAGATGACCGTTCATGGCCCTGTCCAGGCGTGACAACGGATCAAAACTCAACGGCGAGCCTCCACGATTGAACAGGGTGATACCCGGGTGGCCGGTGCCGGTGCTGCGGCCCCACACCGGAATCAGATTCGCCAGGTGCTGGGCGAACATCAGCCGCGTGTACCAGTTGCGCGTGTCGCGGGCCGGGTTGTAAGCCATCGGTAGCCAACGCAGGTAACTGTTGCAGGCGGCGACTTCATCGCCTTCGCGTACCGGTTGCAACCCCGCACCCAGCAGCGCGTTGGCCAGGCTGACCGAGCGCTGGTGCAATTGCTGCTCATCGTGACCGCGCACGTAARACGCCAGGGTGCCCCGGTACAGCTTGTGCTGGCGGCCGATGATCGCGCGAGCCTCTTCGACATCCTGACGGGTCTGGGTCGAGGCCAGGTTTTCACCGATGGCCTTGCGGGCCAGGCGGTTCAACTGCTCCTCAAGTACATCCTGCGGTTTGACCACCAAGGTCAGACTCATCACCGTACCTTCGGGTAACTGGTCGAACAGTGCGTTCACCGCATCGCCCTTATGGGTTTCGCCGGTGAGTTGGCCAATCAAGGGTGCCCGCCGCAGTTTGTCCACCATCATCACCCGGTGGGGCTGATCGTCGAAAAACCAGAGTCCGCATTGCACATCCGAGCGCGGTTCGTTGAAGAACAGCCGCTCGGCAAAGTCGTGATCGAAGGGCAGTTCCAGCGACTCGCCATCGCCCGGCTCCGGATAGACTACGCGGCGGTAGAACTCCTCGGGTGCTTCATCGGTGAGCGTGGGGGCCGGATTGAACCAGGGCAGCAGCCAGGCATACAGACCTCGGCCATCGACTCGCCTCGATTGCACCCCGCATGCCTGCAACGAAGCCGCAATACGTTCGCAAGCCTGATGCAGGGATTGCACTGGGCTGAGTCCCGTCTCCTCATCGCCAGACTCGAGCCAGCGATAGACCACCAGGCGCACCCGACGGTTATTGCCACGCCAGGGCAGGCGCGTCACCACTTTATCCTCAAACAGACCACCGGGCTTGGCGATGGCCTTCAGATGACGGCGGCTAAGCTCCAAATACGCCTCGGTGAAGACCGTGCCTCGCGCGCTGTCCTGGATATAATCGGTGAGCCGGGTCAGGTAGGGGGTGAAGTCGTTGTCGTCCTGGCAGAAAAACTGCGCCACCCACGGCGCTTGATCCAGCTCGTCAAAGCTATCCTGCAGAGCATCCTCGAGGGCATCGCGGGCTGCCATCAGCCAATCGGGTTCGCGCCCTTCGGTGCCAATGGGCAGCAACTCGAACACCGCACCCACCGAACGATTGTCATCGAGCAGAAAACACTGCTCGGTGTCGAGGTACTCGACCCACGGTAGGTGATCGGTGAAGCTGGGGTTATGCGCATAGAGTGCCGCGTCATCGGCCAAGGTGGCGCGCGGGCGCAATGGGTGGCGCCAGGCTTTCCACGCAGGAGTGCGGTTGCCCGAATCGCCGGTACGCACTACAAGTCTTCCTGACGTTCACCCGGCAACGCGTACTGCACCCGTTGGTAGAACGGAAAGACGGTCGAGTAACCCGGGATGGGTGCCTGCTCGGTACCACTCAAATGCGGATACACGTACAGCACCAGATCGGGGTTGGGCAGGCGAGGGAACAAATTTCGGATCTCGTTCGTCGCTGTGCGCGTGTACGGTTCTTGGAGTGAGGCGGAGAAATCTGCCTGGACCAGCGGGCGGCGTAACTGCTGCCGAGCATCCAGCAGTTGCTGCTGAGTGCCTTGCGAACCGGCGCTGTTCCAGATGTCCAGCATGGTTTGCTCGCCATGGGGCAGAAGCGTCTCCTTGTCGGTGGAACACCCCGTCAGGACCCAGCAGAACAAGCTAATCCAGATCAGGCAGGGAGGCATGGTCTTTTTCATGGCGAACGCTCCGGCCCTTGGGCTCGTAGTCGATGGTGATCTCATGGTCGAGGTGCAGCGCGACCGGTGCGGCCGGTGGCACGTACACGGCAGCAAAAGCCTCGCCATACAGCTTGTTCACCCACTCGCGGATGTCGCTGACCCCACCACTGAGGATTGAATTCAACGCGCTGTTACCCGTGCTACTAGTGACCCCGAGCGTACTGCCGCCCGAACTGATCACGCTGCTGTTGTTTTGCTCATTCCCGAGCAAGGCAGCGACACCCGCGCCGGCCGCAGTGATCAGACTCTGGCTGCCGAGATACTGCTGGGCGTTCGAGCGGCGCTCGCCGGCAATGCAAGGAATGCCATACGGATCGGACAGGTAACCGAGTCCACCGCGGATCTTGTCGGTGTTTGAGCTCTGGGTGGTGGAGGCAGTGCGGCTGGCTACCGCCTTCGGCTGAGGCACCGTGCGGATGGTGCCATCGGTAAACACAAAGGTGATCGACTCGACCTGTCCGCGTACGCAAGACAGGGTCCAGTCACCGGACGCCGTACCGCTCATCACGGCTCCCGCGACGTCCGGCAGGTCGATGCCGTTGGCAGTCAGGTTCTCCGGACCGACCAGCACCTTGAAGGGATAGGGGTCATTCACGGTGCCGTCCACCGGGACTCGGCCGATCAGCGCGGTCATGGCGACCGAGCCCATCAATGTCGCGTTTTCGGGGATCGTGTAGACCGGCTTCGCGCCTTCGGTACGATCAACGGATCGCGTCAAGTCGCGCTCACCCTTGGTAACTGCACGTAGCTGTTTCTGGCTGCGATCAATCGCGTTGTCTTTCAAGCCTTCCAGAGAGTTGAAAGCGGTAGGCAGGCTCAGTGCGGAGGAAGTCGTGGTTTTGCCTCTGGCGTCGGTGGACGGAGCATCCGAGGGTTCAATCCACTGCAGCGCATCCTTGGTAGAGTGTCGCCCTTCGAACTGAGCGCCTTCGCCGGGCTCAAGCCCCAATCCGATCGGCATGTCCTTGCTTTTGCCAGCCAGCCCCGACAACTGTTCCTGCAATTGCGTCAGCAGGCTGCGAGCCTGACGACTGTCTTGTTCCGCTTTGAGTCGGGCCTCGTTGGCTTGGCGGCGGCCTTCGTCGACCTGCTGGGTCGCACTGCCAAGCGCGGTCTGGATACGCGAATCGACACTGTTTTCCCGCTCGCGTAGGCGGTTGTTTTCCGTCTGCAGTGAGTCATTGTGTTTCTTCAAACCGAGCATGTCGCTGCGCATGGCCTTCACCTGCCCGACCAGGGTGGCGACCGTATCGCGTGGGGTATCGCCAGCAATGCCGAGCGACTTGGCTTGCTCGGCGGATAACTGAATGTTGCCCTGATCAACTGGGTTCTCTGGAGAGGGCGTGCTACCACCCGCGACCCAAGTTTTCAGGATGATCAACACCACGGCCAGTAGCGCCGCCGGTACCAGCCATTTGAGCAAGGCGTTAGCTTTCATCGTCAGCACCTCGCGCAACGGGCGGGAGCAGCACCGCTTGTTCGAGGCCGGCACCGCGAGTGACGAGATAGGCGATCGTAGTGTCTTCGGCACTGCCGACCGGCCCGAGGAAAGCATGCTGGAAGGCGGCGGCGAACAGCTTGGCCTGAAGCCGGCGCGGATCGAGTTGCACCGTCGCTGGACCACGATTGCGCAACTTCACCGCCGTCACCCAGTAATCACCGAGTCGCCAGGCGGCGATGGGCGTGCTGGACACGTTTTCGGTCGGCAGCAAGGTCGGCAGTTCGCTGCGCAGCTTGAGCGGTACGCGGCTTACGCCGGGTAGGGATTCTACGGTGCGCATCGACGCGTACAGGCTCTGTGCGGCATAGCGGGTCAACGCGACCGGGATCGGCGTACGTTCTTGAACAGGGGCGGTGCTAGATTCTGCCTCGGCAGCCTGCACCGGAGCATGCTTGAGAATACGCACAGGCTCCAGCGGTTGATCGCCGGGCGTGGTCGCGATATCCAGCAGGATGATCTCACCCGTCGCGACCGATTGCAGTTGCAGTCGGGTCGGGGCAATGGCTTCCGACGCGCGCAGGTACAGCGTGCCGCCGGTGGATTGCACGCGCAGCTTGCCCGTCAAGGTTGAGGGCACGCCGACGCGAACAGCCTCATCGACAAAGACCACCCGCTCCTGATTGATCACCAGCGGGACCGCGAGGGGGAGGCGTTCCCAATGCATCAGCTCGACGGCCTGTGCCGCGACTCCCCACAGCGTTAGTGCGACGGTGAGTCCCAGGGTCGACATCCGCTTCATGGTTCACCTCCAGGCAGGAAGATTTTTTGCGGAGTGCCCTGGTAGCAGTCCAGCGCCAGCCCCCACTTGTTGCGCTCGGGATCCAGGTCAAAACGCACCACGCGCAATGGATAGCGCACCACCACCCGTTTTACCGGTTCGGCGGCGTAATACTCATCGGCGTTGAGGTCGAGCTTGACCAGCCAGCTGTCGCGGTCGAGTTGCTTGACCCTGAGTTCCGGATCTTCGCTGTAGCCGCGGCCCAGAATTTCGTAGACGCCACGCACCCGCTGGCGCAACTCGCCGGCGGCCTTGCGGTACTCGTAGTCACCGTCGAGGAAGGCCTTGCAGGCGGGTGTCAGGTAGGACTGCAAGCCATAGATGGCGCGGCGATAGTCCTGCTCGCCATCCGAGGGCCAGCGGTTGAGCTGACCAAAGATGTACAAGGCAAAGGCATACACATTCTCTGAGGGGATATCCCACCACTTGCGCGTGCTGCCCGAGCGCAGATCCGGGGGGACATGCACGGTCAGATCGGTCGGCGCCGAGCGCCAGCCAAACCAGAGCCCGGCGCAGACTAGGGCAAGGATCATTACCGCCAGACGCAGGCTAAAGATATGGGCCTGTTGGGCGTCCACCTTGTTCCGAAAGCGACTCATGGTTGCCACCGAGACAGGGCAGGACGCAGCCGACGTGAACGGCGGACCGTCCAGGCGCCTGAGTGGAGGATCAGACTGCCGCGACCCAGGCGCCAACGGCTGGCCAGTACCCATTCGAGTTTGCGGTACAACCAGGTCTCGGGGCGAGCCCGTTTGGTCCGGCGCAGTAGCGTGCCACCGGCCAATAACACCACCGTCATGCCTGCGATCATGCCAGTCGGCGCTATGGCCATGGAGGCGGTGGCAATCGCTAGAGGAACGCCCAGCAGTAGGCCAATGACGGCGCCGGTGCCGAGTGCTACCCACATCTCATCATTGGTCAACCCTCGCAATACGGCGGGATCACGATTGAGTCGCTCTGGGAGAAAGACCAAGGTGCCGTCAGCCAGGCGTTCGATAGTGTCTTTCATGTCGACCTCACAGAATCGCGGCAGCTTTGGTCAAAAACCAGATAATAATCACCACCAACAGGGCGCCGATACCGACCACAGCGCCGAGATCCTTCCAGGTCTTGCGCTGATTCTGTACGTCGGCATAGACGGTCAGCGAGTGCCAAGCCACGCCGAGAAAAGCGAGCAGGGCGATCAGCAAACCGAGCAGGATGCCGCCGTCATAGGCGTAGTTTTTGATTGTTTCGATCAACCCAGATCCTTCGCCACGCGAAGGGGCTTCCATGGTGGGGAGTTCGGCAAAAGCCAGGCTTGGACCGAGCACCAGCAGCAGACCGATCAAGCGCTGGCTGGCACGATCACGCAGGTTGTTTTTCAGGGGGGCAAGGCACTTGAGCATGACGGCGATCTCCTGGTTAGGACAGGGTGAAGAAGATTAGGACGATTAGGGCGAGCAAGACGCGCGCAGCGCTGCCACCGAAGGCGCCGAAGCGCACGCTGCCGACCGCCCAACTTCGGTAAGCCGTCCACATCACCCAGGCGCACCAAAGCAAAGCCAGAACGAGAACCAGGGATAGCCAGAGCGTTGAACTACTCTGCGGTGCGAAGCCGGAGGCGTTTTGGAATGCTGCGATCTGAGCGTCAGTCATGCTCATGGCGAGGACTCCGGGGGCAGCGTGTCGAGGCGGTAATCACCGACCAATTCAGCGGGATCGCGGGGTTGAGCACGGGAAGGGAACAGGTAGCCCTGCACTCCGTGACGGATGCGCTTAATGTCCTGGATCAGTCGGGGATAGTCGAAGCGATAGCGTTCGTTTTGTTCAGTCGTATTGGCTAACTCAGTTTGCGTCGCAAGGCGTTCGATATTGTCGAGCTGCTGCTGAACCATGCTGAGCCGTATCTGCTCATCCGCTGATGCGGCATAGCCGCTGCCATGAGCGATGGCCAGTGAAAGGAGTAAAAAGCAACGAAAGACGGTAGTCGACATGATGCTGGTCCATGTGGAGGTGGAGCCAGCATCAAGTTAGCGGTTGAGTTACTCAGTATTAAACGCGAGATGGGATGTATCGCTTTTTTGGAGGCGAGCGGGAAAAATTTACCCACGCATACGCCAGCAATCGATTGGGTGAAAAAGAGAGCCCAGTCTAACAATCCTTCCCCATTAATAATGTGTTGCTTATAAGGCAATGAGTGGATTTACTTCTACTTGAAGGGCGTATGGGTGACGAAGAGTCAATCATCGCTTAGCATGGGGGCGTTCACTTCTAATTTTCCTAACCTGAAGGAAGTTTCACATGTCTCGTTTGGCTGAATTTCGCAAGCTTGAACAACAACTGGCCGAACAGCTCGCAGAGCTCGAGTCGATGAAAAGTGACTCCGGTCTGAAAAAAGAAATGGAATTTGAGAGCAAACTACGTGCGTTGCTTGGCGAGTACGGCTTCAGCTTGAAGAACATCATTGGCATCCTGGATCCAGAAGCTGGTCGTCGTACCTCGACACCAATAGCTGCCCCCGTAAGGGCAGTCCGTAAGGCTCGCGAAGTGAAGATTTACAAGAACCCAAACTCTGGTGAGGTGATCGAAACCAAGGGAGGAAATCATCGACAACTGAAAGAGTGGGAAGTCGAGTTTGGCGCAGACGTTGTTGACTCGTGGCGTACTCAGTAAGATCGGTTTGATGATCAGGGGCCTGTAAGGGCCCTTTTTTATTGGTGAGAATTATAAGTCAAGAGTGCAAGTCTTGACCCAGTCCTGCACCAGTTTAATTGGTGGTTAGATTCTTGATATTCCCCCAAATCTTGGAAGCCTACATTTTTATCTGATGCTCTAATCCATAGTGGGAGTCGAGGACGACCTCTAGCAGCTTTATTTGCATTCGTATGGTGTGTCAGTTTTCGGTCGCTAGATAACTATCCTGGCATCGGGACATGTAAAGAAAAAACTGGTTTTTCCGAATCAGAGATACTTCTTGAATGTCGTTGCCGTGATTGCCGTAATGATGCCGAGCATCACAGCACAAGGGAAAAACACAGCCATAGGATTGAACGAAAAGGGTAGGGACAAGTAGATAACCCAGGGCACGATCAGCAGTGGTATCACGGCTCGTTTAGCTCGATGGTAGACAAAGCTACTTTCTCGCCCTGCGCCAAATTTACGTAGGTCCCGGCGCATCAGTCCATCAACAAATCCAGTGAACATGGCCAGCAGAAACAGGGGGATGGCCAGGACCAGAATGGTTAGGCGCACCACGAAGGTAAAGGTCACATACACAGCCGCCAGCACGAAATCCTCAATGGTTACGTAGAACTGGTTGATCCACTCCCAGAAGCCGTCGCCCTGGCTCGCCACCCGCGCCTGCTGGGCAAAATCTGCAAAGCCGGTCTTGACCAACAACCACTGATTGAGAAAATCCAGTACCTGGATGATCGTTTGCCCAGGCTGCTGGAGGATGAGTGAAGATTTGAAGTGTTCGCTAAGCCAGTCCAGTTCATTGGTCAGCATGGCCTGGCTGTGCCGCCAGCCCTGATCGCCCCAGAACAGCAGTAGGCCTGCAAACTCGATCAGGATCGAGAACAGCAACGAGGCGATCAGTACACCGATAATGCGTAAAACCAAGCCAATCGCCGAGACGATTAATCCTGGGCGCTGGATCGGTTGTGGCGGCGTGTTATGTGTGGAAGTCGCCATCGTTCACTCCATTGCGCGCCGCAGAGTTGATGCCGTCACGGCGCTTTCCGAAGGTGTGCTTGCTGAATTTAAACCTAAGTCAGGGTTACCCCACCTGTTCTAAATCGAAGTCAATTGTTGGCCCACCACCGCTTGCGCTCCACCATTGCCCCGCCTGCTCGTTGTAAACCGCCCGCATCCGTTGAGTGAGCTCCTGTAGATCCTTGGGCATGGCGTCGTCGTTGGAGGGTTTGGGCAACGGCATGCGGACTTTCCAGAGCTGCCCACCGGTCTGGAAGGAAAACATTTGCCCCTTGGGCAAGCTGACGATGTGAGCAGGCTCGATCAGCGGCACGTTGGTACTGCTGACGCGGTCCTGTGAGGACGAAGTGAAATCCGTGTTGGATTCTGGATCGGAGGTGTCGATCGCACCTGACACCAGGGTCTTGGTCAGCACGTTGACCTTGGGCAACTGCTGGGTAAGCAGTTCAGCGGTGGCGGTTTCGCGCACCCGCAGCATCTGCAGGGTGTTGAAGTTGCCGATCACCTGGCCGGCCTTGGCGCGATTACCGATTCGCGCCTCGATATCGCTGAGGGTCTGGGTGTAGGCGGTTACCTGGATACCGGCACCGCCGCCCTTATTGATCAGCGGGATGAATTCATCACCCATCAACTCGTTGAATTCATCGGCGTGCAGGTTGATCGGCAACTTGTCACTGTTGTTACCCGATTGGGGCAGGCCATGGTCGATGCCGTGTTTGTAGATGTGTCCGGCGACCGAGACCAAGTCGGCGAACATGGAGTTGCCCACAGCGGCGGCCACCTCGGCGTCGGTCAGCGCATCCAGACCGACGTAGACGATGCCGCGTTTTCGGATGATCTGCATCCAGTCGAAGATTGGCCGCGGGTCATCTAAATCGGTGTAGTTGGGGGCCAGTAACTGGGCGGTCTTGCCGGTGGTGAGTTTTTCCAGCAGCGGCAGTAGTGAGGCAACGATTTTGTCGAAGTAAGTACGGTCATATCGTACCGCCGAACGCAGTCCATCCAGCACCGGATCAAATACCCGCTTCACCGCCAGGTACTGCTCAATGGCCACCACACGCTTTTCGCGCCCGATCATATGCCGGGGGATGTTCTTCTCGGTGAGCTTGCCTTCAAGCTGAACGATCACCTCCCACGCCTTCGGGTCGGTCTTGGCGAAAAACTGCTGGGCGTACTCGATGAACAGTGCGTCGATGTTGACCACATGCCGTTGGATCTGCAGGTAGTCCGGACGCCGGCCTAACTCGATCAGGGCACGGGCGATGATGTTGACGAAACGCCAGGCAAACTCGCGAAAGGCCGCGGAGTTACCTTCGCCGCTGAGCTGCCCGGCGATGCGTGACGCCACTTCCGAGATACGCCCGAAGCGTCCCACGGCGTTGTAACGAGCGGAGATCTCTGGCCAGCCTAGATGGAACACATAGAGCTCCTTTTCCCGACCGGCCCGCTTGGCTTCAACGTACATCCGTTTGAGCAAGTCGGCATCGCCCTTCGGATCGAAGACGATGACCACCTCATGTTCGATGCGATGAATGTCCTGGGTGATGTACACCTCGGCGAGTCGCGTCTTGCCGACACGGGTCGTGCCCAACACCAGGGTGTGTCCGACCCGTTCGCCCAGCGGCAGACTAACTTCCGTTTCGTCGGGCTCGACCCCATGCAGCAATGGTGAGCCGCCTACCGGGGGCAAAGGGCGCAGCGGATTGAAGGCGCTGTCCCAAGCCGTGACACGGGCCAGTGTCGAGAACGGAAACAGTGCATGTTCCAGGCGACGTTCGAGTCCACGGGCCAGGCGGTAACGGGTCGGTTGGTCGACATAGTGAGCGACAGCCGGATCCTGGGCCTCGACCAAGCGCTGGGTGTGCAGACGGGTCCAGCGAAAGCCGCGGCCCATGAACAGACGTTTGCGGCTGACCGGAATCTGCCGGCTGGTCAGTTCGTAGCGGGGCAGCCGGCGGATATTGCGCCGATAGCGCAGCACCTCCCAGGCTTGTCGCAGGCGGATCAGGCCGAACAGGGCATAGGCCAGTGCCGCTATCAGGCCGATCTCGGGTGACAGCGCCACCGCCCAGGGCGAGTACACGCACAACACCGCGGCGGCGATGCAGATTGCTACGGTGTACAGCTCCACCGCTGGCCGGAGCTTGGACTCCATCGCATGCTCGGCCATGATCTGGACTCACTGTTCCAGTGAGGTGGCGGTGATCAAGACGGGGTAGTGCTCAATCTGCAGGCGGGTGGCGATGTCGTTGCCGTTGACCGGCAGGATGGTGATGCCCTGAGCGGCTGCACGAATCCGGGACAGGGCTTCAGTATCGGCCACTTCGACGGCGAGGCCAGCCGCGCCTATTTCCTGCAGTTCAGCCGCACGGTGACGCAACCAAGCCAGTGATTGGGGATCGTCACCGACCAGGAAAAATGGCTGCAATCCCGGCATGCTCAGGGCGCGGGACGTGATCGGGCCGGGGCTCAAGTGAGAGCTGCGGACGGGCAGTATCCAGGCTTCATCGGCAAACGTGGACAGGTCCGCATGCATGGCCCGATCAGGTTGGGGCTTGTTGTTTATGGGCGGTCTGGAAACTTGATAATGGGGCCGGGTGAAGTCGCTAGGCTGCCCCCCAGCTATGGTTAGTTCCGGCTGGGCGAAAGGTGCCAAGAGCAGGAGGAAATAGCAGGTAAGGGATCTGCGCTTCATGGCGATGTGCCCTGTTCGAAGGAAACCAGCAACCGTTCGAGTTGCCGGGAAAAACCTGCGCGGTAACGCGCGGCGGGCGCTCCTCCGGCCGGGCGGTGATAGCGTCCGGCAGTTGACACCCAATCACCGGTGGCGGCGTGATGCTCCTGCAACAGCGCGGCGGTGACGGCGAGATTTCGGTAGGGATCGAGGGCTTCGCAGGGACTGGAAAAACGTTGCCCGTGGTAACCCAGGTTGGTTTGTCCAAGACCGACATCGACCCGCTTGGCGTCATGCCGGGCGAGCGCCTGAAGCAAGGCGTGACAGGCGGCCTGGCGAGTGGCGAAGCGGTAGGGTATTCCGGCGATGTTCAGGGTCCAGGGCCAGGGCAGCAATTGACCACGGACGCGGATACCGCTCTCCTGCAGGGCAATCGCGAACAGCACCGTAGAAGGGATGTCGGCGTCATGCGCCGCCAGTTGGTAGGCAGGCGGCGGAAGTTCGTCCGCCTGGACGGCGAGTACCGTCAGCAGGAGCGCTATACCGCTTAGTCGAGGCGTTGCCATTGTCCATTCACCTGCTGGAACGTGACGGGTAATGGCCCCGGGGCCCCCAGGCTGAACCAGCGTCCACGGTCATGGTTAAGGGTGATCTGCCGGCGTTGCACCTTGGCCGGATCGATGTCTGCTTGCCGAGCCCAGCTACGCACGCGTTCATCCTCGCCTTGGCTGCCCACCAGGTAGACATCGAACGCCGTATCACTGCTTTGCAGACGCTGCGCTTCGGCAGTGCACGCCGGGCAGTGGTCCTCCACAAACAGGGCTTGGCGCAACGCGACCGCAGAGTTGGTAGGGGCCGGGGATGCCTTGCCCTGGATCGGCAGCAACCCGGGAAACAGCTTGGCCCAGGCCGCGGTGTAAGCGTTTTGATAGGCCAACTCTCGCTGGGCGCGTTTGGCTTCAAGCGCTACCTGTAATTGGGCATAGCGCTGGCGCTCTTGGTCGGTTTCGGCCTCGACTCCGAGTGCGGTCAACGGGTCGAGGTTCGGGCTCCAGAAACCGCGCGGGCCGGCTTGGATCTGTTCGAAGCGCGTCCACTCCTGCTCCGTTAGACCCCAGCTTGCAGCCTGTTCAGAATGAGAGCGCCCCAGGGGAGAAGACAGCGTGTCCTGGATCCGTGAGTGTGTCGCGACAGGGTTGCCAATCGCAGCGCCCGTGGTAAGTAGAGAAACGAGACAGACGACGGCGGGCAGTAGCGCTCTGTTCATGATCGCTTCTCAAGGGAGGTGCACGGTTTGGTCTGGCTGAGCGGCCACTGTGAAGATGGCTGAGTTCGGTTCCAGCACTTTCAGGTGCCAAGTTCCGAGCTGCTCGCCGATATGCAGCAGCCGAACATCCATGAGCGAGCGACTGTCATGAGGAGCGACCGCCAGAAAGCGCTCACCACCGCGGGACTCGACACTCAACACTGAAAACGGCGGCGAGAGCGGGACGGGTTTGGGGTGAGCGGTCTGTTTCGGCTTGGCCGTGGAAGACGTCGATGGTGGAGTTGATGGCTGGGTCTTGAGCTCCAGGAGCTGTTGCTCGACTTGCTCAAGGCGCGTGCGTAGCGCTGTCATGTCCGCTGCGGTGGCGCGGGCTGTCAGACCGTCGCGCAGTTCCTGTATTTCTTGCGCCCATTGATCCAGCATGGGATCGAGGGTATTGGCCTGTTGCTCACCAGTATCGACCATCTGCTTCAGGTCTTTCAGCGCGTACTGCAGTTTCTCCTGTGCATCCTTGAGGGCGTTTGAACCACGTTGCAGGGTGTCCAGGGTTTGTTGGTATTGCGTGTTCATGTTCTGCAGTTCGGCCACGCGCTGATACTGGTTATACAAACCGCCGCTCAGCCCAGCGAACGCTAGGCAAAGTAAGCCGACAATGAGGGTTTGAAACGTTGAGGCTTTCATGGACGCGCCTCCAACTGAAGGGGCGAGACGGGTGTGATCAGCGCGACGCCGGCATCCGTTTTCTGCTGTTCGAAGCAGACCGAACGGCTGACTTCATCGGTCGTGAGTTGCCAGGCGGGGCCAGCCAGCACTTGCAGCGCGCGGCGCAAAGAGATCGGGCCGAGCCGGTAATGGGCCGCGGGCAGGGGGCGAGTAAAGAGCACCCTTACGGACGCGGAAACTGGACAGAGCGAATAGCCCGAGCGCTGCAATACGTGCTGCAACGCCTCCTGCACCGAAGGGCTCAGGCTGGACGGGATACTCACTTCAATGATTTGCGCCAGAAGATCGCGTTGTTCCGTGGTGGGCTCGGTGCTGACCAGCGTATAGCGGCCATAGCGGAGTTCTGCCGGATGATCCGTCGAGAACTGGGTCCGATTGGAACTACTGTCGATGTCTGGATCGGTCGGCAATGTATTGTGGACATGCGCGGTGCAGGCACTCAACAAACCCAGCAAGCAGACAGGCGTGAAAAAACGCTCCATGGAAAAACCTCATGTCAGATTCAGTGCAGAACCTGACATGAGGTGAAGGAGCGATTCAGCGAGAAAGTTGATTCAAGACGTGTCGTGTAAAAGCAGAACAGAACACGTTGCTACTCATAAAAAATCGCGAGCCCATCCAAAACGGCAGCGTCGGGGTCGAAAATTAACAATCGGACATCCGCCAATGCCGCGAGGTACAGCACTTCGACCAAGGCTTCCGGCGTGCCGGCGTCGAGTTGCTCTTGTTTGAGGCTTGAATAAGGCTGGCCCTCAATGTTCTGTAAGTTGTCGTCCGTCCATGGCGTGCCGATTAGTTTGCAACCGATGCCGCCGCAGTCTGGCAACGTGAACAGCTCGAACAAGAGGCCGGTTTGCCTCGGAGCCGAGTGACTGACCCACGCCTCCAGACACAGCATCGCTTCATCGGGAAGGTGTGCGGTACTGATCTCCCAGGCTCGACTGTAGTGTCCCGTTTCGAAGTTCAAGCGATGGACCATGGCTTGGGCTTCTTCCAGGGAGTACAGGTCGCCGACGTGATGCCGCTCGCTGAGCACTTCGCCCATCACGGCGTAGATCACTTGGCGCACCAGGCCGGTGGATTGGCAGCGGTCATCCAACCCCTCCGAAATGGATTGGCCTTCGCTGATCAAGGCGAAATCGTCATTGAACAGACAGGGGAACAGCTGCAGCTCATCGTCGGGCAGATGGGCTTGTGAGTCGTGTACGGGTCGAAAGCAGGGAGGGCAGTCGTCTTCGTAGGTGATCTGCAGCAGCCGTTCGATATGAAGGTTGTCGTAGCCGCCAGCAAATGGGTTTGAAGCTGCCAGCAGGGTTGGGGCTTGGGGTGTGGGGCATGAGAGTTCTCCTGGATGAAAATGAACAAGGCGCCCGAAGACGCCTGTGAGGGTTAAAGCCAGCCATATTCGGCAAGGGAGAGAGGACGACCTTCACCCACGATGAAGTGATCCAGTAGGCGCACTTCGATCAAGGCCAAGGCCTCCTTCAGCCGTGCGGTCAAGACGCGATCCGCCTGGCTGGGTTCCGTACAACCTGAGGGGTGGTTGTGAACAAAAATGGCGGCCGCAGCGTTATGCGCGAGGGAGCGCTTAACGACTTGGCGGGGGTAAACGCTGGCGCCATCAATGCTGCCGTGAAAGAGGACTTCGAACGCCAGCACCCGGTGCTGGGCATCGAGAAAGATCACACCGAAGACTTCATGCTCCTGTTGTACAAGGTGCAGTTTTAGGTATGAGGCCACGGTGTCAGGTGATGTCAGGTTGGGGCCGCGAGTGAACAGCCGACGATCCAGAATATGCAGCGCGTCGTCGATCAGCTGGTTTTCTTGGACGATACGATCAGCCTCGAAATCCGAGGTTTCAATCAGTGTGAGTTGGATGCTCATGGTGGTACCTCCGAAGGGAACAATCAGGGGTACACGCCCGAGGGGAGTGGTGTCCCCGAGGTGGATAGAGTGTCGCGGGCGATAGCCGATGGCGCGCTGTTTACAGCCGAGTGAATCGATGGCGTTGACCGTGTAGGGGTGAACCACAGCCGTCGCAGGGCGATGAGGAGAAGGCTCTTATTCCCCGGCCGGTTTCGGGATCGAAGTCGGCACTGATGGGCATCAACCGCACCAGCCCACGTTGTATCGCGGTAATGCGTTGTTCTACCTCATCATCCGAGTGGTACAGCGATAACATGCCGTAGTCCTCGTACGCAGCCGCGAACAGGCAGTCGTCGCAAAGCCAGAAGGATTCCATGTCGGTTCTCCTGTGCGGATTGAAGAAAAGGCGCTCGGGGGAGCGCCTTGATGAGGAACATCGTGGACTGTTCAGGCGGACTGAACGGTACGGGTGGCATCACGGCGAGCCGTGCGGGGAGTGGACTGAGTGTCAGCTTCGATCCGAGAATCTGTCGGAGTTTCACTCTCCCAAGCTTCGGCATCAGCCGATGGTGGGGATGACACACTGGTGGGCGCTTGCTCAGCAGGTGCTGTTGCTTCCTGCTTGGCGGGCGCTTTGTACTCGAATGTGCCGTCGACCTTGATCCAGTCGATGAACAGCAAACGACCTTTCAGACTGGCGCCTGGTTGACCTTGTTTATCGCCTTTCTCGTAGAGAAACGGATCGATCCACAGGTCGCCAATACGGAACGACAGCAAGACCTTTTTCTCGGCCTTGACGGCGTCCATATAAAGACGAATCAAGCGTTCAGCTTCACCCCCCGCGACTTTGCAGTCGAAGCGGGTGTACTCCACCGCATCGGTGGCGCCGTGCAGGGCTGCGATATCGCAGGCCATGAATGGCTGGCCGCGGCGGACTTGGACTTCACGAACACGGTTAAGGTAGCCGATACCGACGGTGTGCAGATTGAAGTAAGTGGTCGCTTCTTGGGATTGGTTGGCGTGGGCCATGGTGGTTCTCCTGTTTCAAGGGAAAACGGTGGCGCACAGACCCTGACGGGGAAGTGAGCCCCCGTCAGGGTGGGTAAGGTGAAGGCGAGCGATGAACGACTCTCCACCGGCAAGCCGATGACGAGCAGAACGATGCGTCTGGGGGAGTAGCGGTGCAGCAGAGGAACGTCTGCGGTAGTGATCCGCAGGCAAGGGTAGTGAGCATTCATCACCGCTGAAGCGATAATCGCGCGAGCTTCCGAACGCTGATCGCACTTGGGTAAACCACCACGAACGTGGCGTAGCCTTGAAGGTTCTGGCTACCTGGGCTGGGCTGTCAACGACAGCGAACCACGCCCTTTGTATAAGCCCCTCACAGGGGAGCGTCAAGACGCTGCAACCCGATTTTTTATGGCCGGAACACAGTAGTAGTCACTGGACTGAAAAAGTGAAGAGTGGGCCTGGTGGGGGTGCCAGGCGAGGAACAGAAAAGCCACCTTTGGCGGTCTTACGCAGCCGACAAGCTCCTCGCAAAACTTGGTTTAACTGCGCCATGATTCGCCAACCGACCCTTGTCATGGCCTGGGTCGGAACATGCTGGCACGCATCCGCGCACAAAGGGTGCCCAGTGTTTCCCCGATGGGCTCCGGGACTGAATATGATCGCCGAAGCGGATGACCGCTGTTGTCTGGCAAAGGCAACAGTGGTCATCCGCCACCGTGATCAGGTTGAGCACAAAGCGGGAATGTAATTCCGCAGAAGAGAAGGCTCCGAACTCTAAGAGTTCGACCGAGCTACCCGGAGCGAATCGGTCTTGGGTCGCCGTTGGCGATGATCCTGAGGCACTACAGCAGAGAGGATGGGACGACGTCAAGGCGATGTGCGCGGCCTAAAAGATCGACCAATATTCCTGCTGATATCCATTGCGACTTCATGGGCATGACGTATCTTTTCTGATCGGCACAGTGCCCTTGCAGTCCGGGTAGTGGGTGCATGACCAGAACGGCCCTGATTTTCCCTTTCGTCTGAGCATTGAGGCGCTACAAATGGGGCAAGCCGGTCCGGCTTCGACCAGTAACGCCAAGGTGAGCGCTCGGCAGTGTTCGACCAATTGCGCAATCCAGTTCGCCTGCTTGGCGACGAAGGCATCCAGGGTCAGGCGTCCCACTTCGATTTCATCCAGGGCCTGCTCCCAGATCGCGGTCATGCCCGGATCCGCGATGGCCGCGGGTACCGCCTCAATCAGGGTATGAGCCGCGGCGGAGGCCATCAAGGCGCGTTTTTTCTTCAGCAAATAGCCGCGATCGATCAAGCCCTTGATGATGCCGGCGCGCGTGGCTTCGGTGCCGATGCCGGTGGTGTCCCGAAGCTTCTGTTTCAGACGCGGGTCGTTGACCAGTTTGGCCACGTTTTTCATCGCCTTGATCAGATCGCCCTCGGTCAGCGGTTTGGGAGCTATGGTGCGCATGGACTTGAGTTCGACGTCGTTTACTGCGCACTGCGTACCCTGTTGCAAGACGGGTAAGACTTGGAATTTTTGACTGGACTCATCCTCCTCGGTGTTGTCGTAGAGCAAGCCTTTCCAGCCTTGGACCAGGATCTGTTTGCCAACCGCGGTCAATCGTTCTTTGCCACACTCCAGTTCGACCTGGGTTCGATCAAATTCATGGTGCGGCAGAAATTGCGCGAGGTAGTGGCTGCGGATCAATTCGTAGACTTGGCGTTGTTGTTCGGACATCCGAGCTAGGTTCGCCGGTTCAGTGGTGGGGATGATGCCGTGGTGTGCGGTGACCTTGGCGTCGTTCCATGCTCGTGAGCGCAATGATCGATCGAGTCTTCCGAATGTGGGCTGCAGCGCCGGATCCGTTTTGAGCAGGGCATCGAATACCGCGGGTACTTCGTTGAACATACTCTCTGGCAAGTAGCGGCAATCGCTGCGCGGGTAGGTGGTGGCTTTGTGGGTTTCATAAAGGGCTTGGGCGATGTTCAGGACTTCCTGAACGCCAAGCCCCAGCTTGCGCGAGCAGACTTCTTGCAGTGTGCTCAGGTCGAAGGGCAGGGGCGGAGCTTCGCGAAAATGCTCCGTCTGCAGCGAGAGGACTGTGGCGGTCTTGCTGCAAGAGATCGCTTGGACCGTTTGACGGGCGAGCGCCTGTTGCAGGCAACGACCGGCTTCATCTTGTCCTGAGCTTGGTGGTTGCCACGACGCGATGAATGATTGCCCCATTGAGGACAGGTGCACATCCACTTCCCAATAGGGCACCGAGACGAAGCTGGCAATCGCACGATCCCGATCGACCACCAGACGTAAAGTGGGTGTCTGGACGCGTCCGACTGACAATACACCGTCGTAACCCACCCGCCGACCGAGGAGAGTAAACAAACGACTCAGGTTCATGCCGATCAGCCAGTCGGCGCGGCTGCGGGCGAGGGCTGAGTGATAGAGCGGTAAGGTCTCCTGACCAGACTTCAGCGAGGACAATGCTTTCCGAATCGACGCCTCGTTGAGTGCGGACAACCAGAGGCGCTGAACGGGGCCTTGATACTGGCAATGCACCAGTAACTCGCGGGCAATCATTTCACCTTCGCGATCGGCGTCGGTCGCGATAACGACGGTGGTGGCTTCGCTAAGCAGGCGCTTGATGACGTTGAACTGTGCCGCGGTCTTGGGTTTGACCTCGACCTGCCAACGCGCGGGAATGATCGGTAGCTGATCCAATGACCAGTTCTTGTACTGCATGCCATAGGCTTCGGGCGGGGCAGTCTCCAGCAGGTGGCCGATGCACCAGGTGACGGTTGTCTGTGTGCCGATCAGGCAACCCTCACCACGTCGAGTGGCGCCGAGCACCTTGGCGATGTCCCGACCCTGGGACGGTTTCTCGCAGAGGAAGAGGCGCATAGAGCTGCTCCGAATTGAGTTCGGAGCAGTGTGGTTGGAAACAGCAGTGGCGAGATATGAGAAACCTGAATGGCAGGTTCCTCACATTAGATGGTGAGGGCAGGCTTGAATGGGCCGAGGCGGCTACCCGTTTGTAGTGTGGACGACAGGTGGGTCTTCACGAGCAGCGAGTAACGACAGGCCAGCCACTTCGCGCAGAGGCGCAATTTTTATGCCTGAAGTCTGTCAGTCCGACGGTGGTAGCCCTCTGCGTTTTTTGGGTTTCGACGCAGGTGAACCAGCCTGCTCTGTAGGTTGCCCGGCGTGTGTCGCAGATGCCGCCGGCTCATTGGAGCGTTCCCGCATAACCACGCTGTGTAGCCGGTGAGGCAGGATGCCGACTCGACGGGCCTCGATCTTGAACGTCACTCGCGCATTGTCTTCGCTGTCCTCCCATTCATCGCGCACGGTGCGGCCTTCGACCAGCACGCGCATGCCTTTCTGGTACAGCGTGCTCCAGTGTTCAGCCTCGCGGTGCCAGAGCTCAACCGGCGCCCAATAGCCGCCTCGATCCTCATAGCCGCTCTCGCGTGGCACCGGGTTGTCGAAGTACACATTCAGCCGTAGCAAA
The DNA here is from genome assembly GCF_056405815.1 of Pseudomonas sp. P1_F1_2. Taxonomy (NCBI): domain Bacteria; kingdom Pseudomonadati; phylum Pseudomonadota; class Gammaproteobacteria; order Pseudomonadales; family Pseudomonadaceae; genus Pseudomonas; species Pseudomonas sp. P1_F1_2. The sequence continues at coordinate 42,821 of NZ_JBFUBK010000030.1, forward strand.
CGCCGTGGCTCGTCATTGCCTGATGGAAATTCCTGGAACTCTGGCGCACAGCCGATATTGCCTTCGCCGACGAAAAAAGTGCTCATCCTGATACCTCTGCTGCAGTTGTGAACTGGCGCAGCAGCCGTTCGGCACTGGCCATTTTGATCGCACAGGTTGTGGCCTGGCGGTAGAGCGAGTGCACCACGCTCATCTGCAGGTTCAGTGCAATGCGCTCGCCTTCGAAACGGTGCAACCCCTCTCGCACGACCTGCGGCAGAGCTTGGTTACCGACCTGGCGTTCCCAGACCGCAACCCCCATACGGGCGAAATCACGGGTGCGCCAACGCAAAAAGGTGCTACCCGCGCTGGTGTTTTGCAGCACCAATCGAATATCCAGCAGTGAGTAAGGGGGCTGTCCGGCTTGCTGCACCACAGCCTCCATCAGATGACATAACTGCGCCTCGATTTCCCTCGCCACCTGCGCCAGGTGCTCCAACTCCCCCTTACCCTTAAAAGGTTTTAAAAGGCCTTTTAGGGAGGCGGTGTGTTCGAGCTGTCGATAGGCATCCGGTGTCAACGTTTCGAAGGGCATCGGCTGAGCCGAAGTCAGGGGATTCATGCTTCGTCCTCCGGCTCATCCACCGTTGCAGATAGCTCTCCTGCCTCCTCTGCCAGCGCGTCAGCGTCATCCACTGCCACCGCACCATGACGAATGATCGGTGGCGCGAACTGGGAGCGGCGATGCCCCTCAAGGATGTCCATCGGAGGTAACCCAAATTTCTCAACGGCCGCCAGGGCGCGGGCATTGTTTGCCGCCATGTCATCGCGCGTGACGCCAGCATGCCGATAGCGCTGTGCCTGGCCGAACAGGCTGCGCAACAGATGGGCACCGTCGTCGATCCAGGCTTCCATGTCGACGCGGCCAATCAGGGCTGTGTGATGGGCCAATAGGGTCCGGCGCACCAGGGTGTCGTAGTCGGTCAGCAGGTAGACCGCCAGAAAGCCCAGCTGGCTGCTGATGAACAACGGCAAGGTGACAGGGTGGATGTTGAGGTTGTCGCCCATGTCGATCTGTGTCGGCAGCTCCTGTGTGATCCGATCCAGCTGTTGGGTCAGTTCCAGCATTCCAGCCTTGGCTTGCATCAGTTTTTCTTCGAGCTGCACGATGGCCCAGTCGGCATAGGGATCGTCCTGGGCCGCAGTTTGTTTGATCAGGTTGGTGACACTGATGTAACCGGCCATGCCCATGATCGAGTGGACGCCTTCGCGTGCGGTTCGACCTTGCCAGATACGGGCGGCATGGTGAGTGTGCAGGGTCAAGGTGATGCTGCTGCGCAATGACCCCAGGTTGAGTTGGTAGTGATCGGCCACGGTGTTGTCCTCGCATCGGCTTGGACGGGGACATTGCGACAGATGAGGGTCAAGGGCAGCCAAAAAGCTGAATGCGCTCTGTTCGGTTTGGTTTAAGAGGGTTAATTTCGGAGACGTTCGTGAGTGATGCGGGCGATGGCCATATCAGTCGGAGTGCGCAGGTTCGACGCTTTGCGATCTCATAATAGAACTCAGTAGATTTGATGCCACTGGCATCAAATCTACTGACGTCCAGGACGTTTGCCGCGCAGTTGGCGCAACTCATTCAGGCACACTTGGGCGAGGACGGAGGCGGGTTCGCCCTGTTGTCGGGACGGGCGTGATGGGCCTGTTGGCGGCGGTTCTGCAATGGGGGAGGGCTCTGTCTGACTTGCCCAAGGATGAAAATCACCGTTCAGTGCGCGCTGGATCAGACCCATCAGATAGGCCGCGGGCTTGCGGATACCTCCTGCCTTGCAGCGTGCCCCCGCTTCGTTGAGCACCATCTGACGATCCGCTGGTTTGAGCTTATTCAGTGCCACGGCGACGGACTGACGCTCGCTTGGACTCAGCTGCAGTGGATCGGGCCAGTGCAGGTTATCCACCGCTGGGGTCGCGCGCGGTACAGTACAAATACTTTCTTTTAATACAGTACAGGCGGCATTCGGATTCCGAACGCTGCCGGAGATAGGGGCGTTCAAGCCCGGTTCGGAATCCGAACGAGGGCCTGCACGATTCCGAACGCGGTGATCGTCACCCAGTTCGGAATCGTGTAACGCGTCATCGGTTGCCAAATCCAATCCTTGCTGCGTCCAGTGTTCGTCCCAGCTGTCGAGCCGGGTGGGGAGGCGACTCTGATCGATATCCGTGTCTTGGCGGACCTCTGTCACAACGTGCTGAGCGACAATTCGCACCGCCTTGGCTTTATGTGTGAGGCAATGTCCGACCAGCTCCAGGTAATCCTGATCCAGTTCCATGGCTTCGGCGGAAGTTAACGGTTCATCGTGCAGGATGTACAGAGAACCTTGTAGGCGCCCGCTGAGCTGATCGCGGCTACGACTCACCAAGCTGAGCCAGCGCGTCAGCCTGAGCATCGTCAAGACGCGAGCGATGGTTTCACGGGAGGCTGACGCGCCATAGGGCACGCTCGACAGGTAAGGTTGCAAATCCTCATAGCGGGGCGTGACCACACCCTGGCCTTGCAGCATGAGTCGAAACACCTGCCAGGCATTACGTTCCAGTGGCGTCAGCCGATGATCCAACAGCAACCGACGTGGCACGACTTCGTGTGATTGGCCGCTGAACAGAAAGCCAGCCTGCAGAGCCTGGTAGGAGGGCTGTTCAGTGGTAGGGCGTGTGGGCCAGCGTTCACTCAGCTGCTGGGTGCATTGCTGCAGGACACGCTGCCAGCGACTGGAAGGGGCAGTGTTCATGCTCCGTTGCTGTACTGGTCGATCTGCTGCCAAACGATGGTCAAACTGATCTGTTGTTCTTCGGCCAGCATCATCATGGCATCGAGCTGATCCTCGGTTCCGTCCTGCGCGCGTAGCTGGCACCATCGCTGCCAGAGCGCATGTTCCTGCGCTTCGCTCAAATGCTGAGGGCGACCCTTACGGGTTTCTATCTTGAGCAGACGTCGGCGCAGGGCAGTTTCCGAATGCGCCAAGCCGAAGCGCTGATACATGATGGTGCTGCTGGCGCCTAGCTTGAGCGCTCGGTTGATCAAGCGCTCGTTCTGTTCGTCGTGGTCGGCTTGCTCGATCAGCCGGTGCAGCACTGGCGAGTCGATCTTGACCTCGACCCAAGATACCGTGGCATGGGCCAGGCGCGATAGCGTGGTGGGGGGTAAAGATTGCAGCAGGTAGATGTCGTCCTCACTCAATCCGAGTGCCTTACAGCGTTGCAGATTGCCCAGGCGTAGCTCATGCAGTACCTGGGTCAGCATGGCCTGGTTGAGCACATTGAAGGACGGGCTCATGGCAGCTCCTTCGGTGAGTTGTCATCAGGGGGGAGCGTTAAGTCGATCAGACGGCGAGCCAAACGAATCAGCCGATACAGCTTGATTAACAAACTGTCGGGCAGTCGCTCCAGTCCTACGTCCACGGCGGGACGACCTGTCAGCGGGAGTTGATAGATCCCCAGCAACAGCTGGCCAAACAGGGCTGAGGGCAGTTGTTTGCGATCCTCCCAGTTCACGTCGTCTTGAGCGCGCAACAGGGCCAGGAGCAGTAGGTGAATGCTGGTAGAGCGAGGTGTCGTAAGATCTACCCGCTCCATATCCAGGGCAAAACCCAATCCATGCGGCTGATCGATGATGCTCTCGGGATGTCCGGCATAGGCGGCCATTTCCCGCGCCAGTCCGGCGATGGCTAAACGCAGTTGTTCGGGGCTATCCAGTGCTGGTGCAATGGGACAGATGTCGTCGATCGTGCAGCCTTCGTCGGTCGGTGCTGTTTCGGTGGCGGTCTCGCGATCGATCTGTTCGCGAATCTGTTGAACGCGTGACGAAGGGCTGATCGCTGATACAACATTCGTTTCAGGTGGTGTGAGCACTTCCTCTCGCGCTGTTTCGGTCTGGGTTCTGGGCTCAGTTGATTGGGGATGGGACTCGGAGGAGGAAGGTCCTGGCGCGGCTTCACCAACGCTCGGCGGATGGCTGTTCTCTGAGGGGGTGGCGACGACAACGCCAGGCGTCGAGATGACCCGTTGGGTGTCGCTCAGCTCCAGGGCCAACATGCGGTAAGACTGTCCGTGCAAACGGCTCATGCGCACGAGCAGTTCATCCTGGATCTGCTCAAGATCGAAGTATCCGGGATCGGCATCGAAGTCGCCCAGGGTCTCGAGCCAAAATTCGGCGAACGCAATGGTGGCGGTTGGATAACGGTTCCAGGTTCGTTCAGCCTGGCTACGTAGGCCGATCAGGCGTTCGATCTGCGGCTTACCCAATCCGGCATACAGGGTTTGTGGAATGGCGGGCAGTAAGTGTTCAAGGGTGTCCAGCATCCGGCTGATATGTGACTGCGAAATGGGATAGCCACCAGCTGCAAGACGTCGTGCCAGCTCCCGTTGCGAGAGCGCAGCGCCATCTGGTTCGAGCATGGATTTGAGTTTGGCCACAGCCAGTGCTCGTTCGATGAATGTGAGTTGTCCGTGCAGATCGCTTTCGGCCAGATGGCCGAGTAGGGTGGTGATTTCATTGGCCCAAGGTCGGAACAGACAATGAATACGAAAGAAACGCTCGTCACGGGTTTCCTGCCACAGTTCGCCAAGAATCGCCAGGCGCGTATTACCGCCATTGCGGATGATGAAATAGCCTTCTCCCGGGCGGCGGGTAATCGGTGGTGGTTGATCCAACCCACGTTCCCGGATCGACGCCTTGATATCGTCGTATAGCGGATTACGGATGAAGCGAGGGTTGTGTTCGTAGGGCCGCAACTGCTCCAGCGTGACCAGCATAGGCGTGTCGGTGAGCGGATCGGACAGTCGTTCCAGCTCTGGACCCCGAGGAAAGTTGTCCTGATGCAGCTTGTCGGTGATTTGCTCCTGACTGAGCTTCTTCATTTGAACATCCTCAGTTAACGCCGGTTGCACAAATGGTCACCGACCTCGAACTTGACGATCTCGGCAGTCCCTGAACCTTTGACATGACGGGACAGTTCTGCGAGGAACCACCCCATGGCCGAGCGCCCACCTTGCAGACGAAAGACAACGGTGCAGTACTCTTCGCTAGGTGGATGGTGTGGTCGAACGGATGGCTGAACGATGATGGGAAGTTGATTCGGCATCACAGAACTCCTTGCCAAACGCTGTTGGCCTCAATGTTGGTCAAACAAAATGACTGAGTAAGAAATGCGGGCTTTTCGATTCGCCTCATTGAACCTCCGCGCACCTGCTCACCCTAGAGATCGCTTCGCGCCACTCCGGGAATAGTTCGATGGCCAGCGCTTGCATGCTTTCCAGTGCGGATGGAGAGCGTCGTTCACGTGAGCGACGAGTCTCGATTCGGTGGACCGGTAAGCCGAGGGAGGCGGCATTGAGATACGGCACTCTGTCCGGAATTACGGTATCCAGAACCGAGATATTGGTAGCTTCGGCGAAAGTCTCGCGCATGCCCCGGATGATCATCCGTGTGTCCACTCGAATGCTATTCACCTGGTTCAGCAACAGTCGCAAGGGTGGCGGTGGAATGCCCAGGTGGCGGAAGGGTTCGAGGTCGCTGAGCAGCTTCAAGGTGCCGCGGTGCAGTTCGCGGGCGGCAAGCATTTCCGGGGTGATGGGCGAGAGGGCGAGATCGGAAGCCAGGATGGCCATCTCTAGCAGCACGCTACGTGCGCCCTGAGTGTCGATCAAAAGCAGGTCAAAATGGGGGAGGAAATTGGCCAGCAAATTGCGCAGCCGTAATCGCCCATCGGGGGCATGCAGCAGCAAGGGGGGCAGTCGGCCTTGATCGTCATTGGAGAGGATCAGGTCCAGCCCTGCAATCACTGTCCTGGAAACAATCTGCGCAGGCGTTGTTAAGTTGAGTGCAATGAGCTCGTACGCACCAGCAACAGCTTTCTGGCTCAAGGCGTAATAGCTGGAGAGGGTGGGTTGGCTATCCAGATCGAGCAGCAGGACGCGTAGGCCAGCATCCGCCAATAGGCCGCCGAGATTGGCGGCTACTGTGGTTTTGCCTACCCCACCTTTGGTGGAAACCACCGATACCACGCGCATAGCATCAGGCCTGTTGGCCCAAACGCTCAACGACCCACCGTTCGATCTCCAGCGAGTCCCAACCGACTGCACGCAATCCAATGCGTTTGGCTTGCGGGAATTTCCCTTCCTTCATCAGGTTGTAGATGTGCGCGCGTTTGAAGCCGGTTTTCCGCTCCACTTCGTCGCGCCGCATGATGTGACGTTCGACTTGTGGTAGAGGTGCTTCAGCGATGGGGGAGGGTTGGATGGACATGCTGATCACTCCTGGCGCCGCTTGGCGCGTGATGGGAAGTGACCTGAAGTGAATAGCAGAAAAGTGAGGGAGTCATTGCACTGCAATCGAGTGCATTGCAGTGCAATTATTTGGCTCAAGTGCTCTTTTTGAGAGTGCGATTGGCTGCCGCGAACTTTTTATCCAGTGTTCGTTTGCTGAGACCGGGAATGTCATTGTGGCGCGCGGTCAAAGCATCGACGATTGCGGCTTGGCTCTTGAACACGGAAAGAGGTTTACCTGCGGGCGACACGTCTAAGACGGTGTTGACCAAGGCACCGATGATCTGCAGGTAGGTGTGCTCACTACGATCGCTGAGTTGTCCCTGCGTTTTGACCAACGCTTTCAGGCTTTCTTGTTCAAGTCCCAGTGCCTGTAGATCAACCTCAAGATCCCGTAGCTGGCGTTGGAGAGCGTTCCGCTCTCGCAGAAGGATGTCTCTATCTGCTTGTAAGGCAAGGAAAGCTCCTAAGCTAATTTTTTCATGGGCGTCGCTGTCGGACTCAAATAAAAAACTAGGTCTTTGATCGGGGTAGTAAACCTGCATCCAACGGCGTAAGTCAGAATGACGGATTGTTAGTTGGTAAGGTTCCACATAACTACCCATAGGGACTGAAATACCAAGGCAACCGTATGGCAGTTCTCTATTGCGTATCGCATCGTAGATTTTTTCAGTATTTGCGTGCAGAGCCGGCCACTGTGGGAATAGGGAGATAAGCTTCTCGGGGCAGCACAATGCAGCTTGGACTATTTGTGCTTCATAATGAATGAGATTACACCAGCGCAATGCTGCGTCTATGGGGCGGTAAAAGGTTTTTGTATGCGGGTTAAAAACATAAGGTGACATGATAGCAATGGACCTCCATTACTAATGGCAAGGCCTCTCGCCGAAAACCTGCATATTAAACCATGTCTGGTGGCAGCGGCTGTTTTTCGGGGCTCAACCCGATGAGGTCATTCCATTTTCCTATTACTTGATATTGTTTTGATGTTTGCGCAATAGTCTTTCCCATGAGTGGGAAATTTTCGTCCCGGGCTGATGCCTTCGCGTTATTATTGGAATGTCTCCAGTTGCATCGATGCAACTGATAATGGCCGATGTACCGTTACAGGTCTGTACCTGCTAGACACGGTCAATATCCACTCCATTTTCTACCTCTAGACTCCGTATTCCAAAAACTACCGTAGCGGTTAATGTCCTGGTGCATTCGATGACGTCTGAAGCTTTGGATACTATCAACATATATAGAAGTATACCTCGCTGCCCATAAGCCATCTGTATATGGAGTTTCCGATAACACTCCTCCTCGGTTCTTGCTCACATCAGGAACGCCGCCCAAGTGTCGTCTCAACAGATCGGCCTGTTTCAACAATACGTTGCGACACGTGTGGGTACTACTTTGGATCCCTCGTTCAGACCACGGTAGTCAATTTCCTTCGCTGCAATGTCAAATGGGGACAGCGTCGGCGCTCCGTCGATGCGATACGTTCATAGGGTTGCCTTGGTCGCGATCAAACAAACGTCGGTTTCGGCTTTGGTAAGGCGTCGAAGGCCAACCTTATAGGATTTGCAACCAAACAGTAGGCTTGAATGTCGGTTTTTGCAACGCCGAATCGGATTTAAATTCGCCGGACGACTTATCGTCAGTGGCTTAGCTCCGACACGTAGTATTAGGTAAGGTGAATCTCGCAAAAGCCCGATAATTACGAATTATCTTATTTTTTTGAGTCGCTCTTTGATTTAGGTTTGGATGATCGACTCTGAACGCTTGGTTCAGCATGAGGACGTGTCAGGGTCTTATGTTAGTAGAGATCAGCGAGGCACGAAATGAACCATAATGAAGCACTAAGTCTGAATCTCGGTGTTGGCGCTTGCTCTGTGTTGTTGGTTGAAGATCATGCGTTTCAGCGAGAGTACGTTGCCCAACAGTTACGTGCCAATGTAGGCGTATGCGTCGATTGCGCAGCTAACGGTCTCGAGGCGTTACAGTTGCTGAAACGCAAGTACTACAATTTGGTTGTTTGCGATCTTGCAATGCCGATTATGGATGGGGTTATATTTATCAAACGCTTATGTGAGTTAAAGGACAAGCCTCATATAATCGTGCTTTCTGCGCAGTCAGAATCAATTATACAGCTGGTGCAGAAGTTAGCCATCTCATTGGGCATCCAGTATTTTTGTGCTTTGACTAAGCCTTTGGTGATGGCTGAGTTCATTGAGGCGATGCAAGCCTTTGATCAGCAGCATAATGGAATAGCCGCTGTGGAATGTTTGCGACCAACTTTGAACATAAATTCCGAAGAGATACTGGAAGGCTTGATTCGCAAACAGTTTGCACCGTGGTATCAGCCGCAATATGACCTCGACACAGGTCGCATTGTCGGAGTAGAGGTGCTCGCGCGTTGGAATCACCCGGTGCGCGGGCTTTTGCCGCCGTCTATATTTATGGACACTATAATCAAGTCAAACTGGACCCATCACCTTAATTCGATGTTGTTAGATAGTGCTTTGCATGCGCAATCAGTCTGGCGAAAACGAGGTCAAGATTTGACTATTTCTTTCAACATCCCTGTTTCTCTGCTCGCGGAAGAGTCGCTGCCTGAGCGCTTGCTCAATATTGTCGACGACTGTGGTGGCGACCCGACAACACTGATGCTGGAATTGACCGAGACCACGGTGACTGATCACTTCAGCGAGTACCTGGCGGGTGCTGCACGTCTTAAATTGCAAGGCTTCAAGTTGTCTATCGACGATTACGGAACGGGATATTCATCTTTGCTCAACCTGATGTCGGTGCCTTTCGACGAAATCAAGCTAGACCGTGTCTTTGTACACGGTGCACACAAAAACCTGGCTGCACAGGCTGCGCTCGAGAGCAGTATGTCCCTTGCTCACCGCCTGAACATGAAAGTCATTGCCGAAGGCGTGGAAGACCCAGAAGACCTCAATTTGCTACGGCGTTTGGGATGTCATACGGCGCAAGGCTTTTTGTTGGGTAAGCCCATGACCGAAAGCGCACTTGAAGAATTGTTGTTTGGATTTAAGTAGAAAAAAGCGAAGTCGAGGACACTGTTCTCTGCATTATAAGAATTGTCTCATTCCTTGGCAACAAAGCGCTTGTTACGCTCTTCTCATGATCAAGAATAAGCGCTCTCTTTTTTTTTCGAATGGTTTGATATTGCATCCACGCTTCGCATTGAGCCTGATTGGTTGTTTGTCAGTTGCATTTGTGTTGGGCGTACTGGGCAGCGTCGCGATGTATTGTTATGCAACGGTCATGTCCGAAATCTCTGATTATCGTAAGGTGTTCAATAATGGCTATACGCAAAGCCGGGATTTTTTCGAATCCAAGGAGCTGCTGCTTGCCGGCATAATTAAGTCCGTGGATGTAGTTCCTGATGCAACGCCGTCGAAAAATGTGCCAGACAGAAAAGCTTTTCACTATGATTCTGGCACTACAGTCAAGGATTGGGGGGAGCTGTGGCACCTTTCTGCGCCGTTGCGACGGGATCTTAAAGAGTCGAACGTCAACATCATCTATGTGAATAGGGAGACTGGTGAGGCGCAGTATGTTTTCAAAGCTCAATCGAGTGTGTCCGATAATCTGAAGGACGTATCCGTTCAATTGCAAGATGCTGAACTGGACAGCAACCTGGCAGGAGTGAAGTTGTTTCGCCTTGGCAGTGGAGACGAAAGAAAGTCATACGTGTTCGAGCCCATTTCACCTCGTCTCATGCCTACCGAGTGGCTTGGTCTGGAGGTGCCGTATAAACAGGTGCATGAATCCATTGCACACGAAATCGATGCGGCTCCGGATCGGGCTATCCATTTTTTGCTTCTCGATGAAAATGGCAAGCTCGTTGACGGGGCACCGAAGCAGGGTGAAGGGGAGCCCGTGGACGACGTCTTCCTGGATGCGTTGAAACTACAACCAGAGGGTTTTTTCTGTTTTAGCGCACCTATCTTCAAAATAACCTTGAAAAAAGAGCTCGGCGGACGGCAGCGCTGGGTGGTCTATTATGCAAGCTATCTGGATATTTTCAGGCAGGTTAAATACACATTCCTGTTCGGTCTGGGTCTTTTCATTGCATCGATTGTCTCAGCATTAATATCGATAAGGTATATCAAACGGGCTGTGTTTCTTCCTGCACAAGAACAGGCCGTTCAGCTTCTCGAACGAGAGGCGTTCAACCGGACAATGCTTGAATTAGCCCCCGTGGGCATCTGTGTGCTCAATCGAAAAACCGGCGAGCTGATGATCCAGAGTGAAAAAGCCAAGCGATTACTGGCATTAAGCGTTGAGGTAAATGGGCACTGCCAAAGCTTGCGCGAATATTTCTTGACCATTCCGTTGAATGCTCAAGGGATTCCTTTTGGCATGGGGGTCGCAGCTATTGCGGCTAATGACAGAACGCCCTGTTACATTCAGGTTTCATTGGCAGAGCTGCAATACAACGATCAACCAGTACTGTTCTGTTCGTTCGTCGATGATAGCGAACGCCGGAATGCCGAGTTGATGCTGGCTGCAGCGAAAGAGGCAGCCGACCAAGCCAACTCCGCCAAATCAACGTTTCTAGCAATGATGAGTCACGAAATTCGCACGCCACTTTATGGTGTGCTTGGCACACTCGAACTGTTGGGCAACACTGCATTGCTACCGCGCCAGCGGGACTATCTGGGCACCATAGAATTGTCATCCAGTAACCTGTTGCAGATCATCAACGACATTCTCGACTTTTCAAAAATTGAAGCCCACCAACTTGCATTGGAAGCCGAGTCGTTTAATTTGGTTGAACTGGTCGAAGGCGTTGCACGGGGTTTCGTACCTTTAGCGCGAAAGAAACGTGTACAGCTTTTCTGCTGTTTGCAGCCAGACTTGCCTCTTCTCATCGGTGACCGCAATCGTCTTCAGCAGGTATTGAATAACCTGCTGAGCAATGCCGTAAAATTTACTGACAGTGGGAAAATCGTCGTTCGCCTGACCGGAGCTGTAGTCGAAGCGGGTCAGGTTCTTGTCAAGCTGCAAATCACGGATTCGGGCGTGGGTATCTCCAAAATGTCCCAAGCCACGCTTTTCGAGCCCTTCACGCAGGCCGATAATTCGACCTCGCGCCGGTTTGGTGGGACTGGCCTGGGACTTTCGATTTGCCGCAGACTGGCCCAGTTGATGGGGGGAGAGATAGAGCTGGTCAGCGAGTTAGGGCTTGGCAGCAGTTTTACCCTATCGCTGCAGCTCCCGGTTGCCGGGCCCTCCAATTCAATCCATCTTCACGGCTTGCCTACCGTTCACATTGCGGCCGGTACCCATGATCAATGTGAAACGTTGCAGGCCCTGATCCTTCATGCGGGCGGTCAAGCGCAGCCGTTGTCGCAAACGCTGCCAGCGTGCGCACCTGCCGAGTACTTGTTGGTAGCCTGGCCACATCATACTGAGATCTCCTCTGCGAATGGTTTCGCCGGCATTATCTGGCTGGATCCTGCAGACGCGCCGACGCCGCAATGGCGTGAAGACGGCTGGCATGTGAGCAGCTTGAGTCAACAAGGCCTGCTACAAGCATTACAATACCTGAGTGGGAATACGCCGGATGTAACAAAAATAACTGCTGGGCAGCTGCCATTGGCGTCCAGAAAGCTGCGAGTGCTGGCAGTCGAGGATCACCCGGTCAATCAACAGGTACTGACCGAGCAACTTGAGCATTTAGGCTGCCATGTCACGATGGCTGCTCACGGTCTGGAAGCCCTGCAACGCTGGCAGCGGGGTGAAACATACGATGTGATGTTGACCGACGTAAACATGCCACAGCTTGATGGTTATCAATTGACCCGATGGCTGAGGGATAGAGGAATTAACGTTCCCATCGTGGGCGTTACTGCTAATGCCCGAGCTGAAGATGGCGAGCATTGCCGGCTTGCGGGCATGAACGAGTACTTGACCAAGCCGGTTTCTCTGGCCGCGTTGAGGCAAGTCCTTGACAGCCTCTGGAAACTTTCATAACGAGCAGTCAGGACCACCTCGAAGCCGGAAATGTTGCTATACATGGTATGGACTAGGGTCATGCCGACAAGAGGTGGTGCAGTGGATAAGCGGCAATTTCAACTGTCGAATGGATTGCTCAACTACGCGACTACTTTGGCGGTATTGCTGTTGTGTGCATTCTTTTGCTTTCATCTCTACAGCGTTTTTCTGAGTGCTGTCAGCCGTTATGACAACTGGAGCAACGAGCATACCCAAACTCTGTTTTTACGTACTGAGGCTGAAGCGTTATTCATCAGCAGCACCTCCAGAATAATCCAGTCAACGAGTAACACCGACACTAAAGATCATACAGCGGTATTCTCCCGCTTGAGCAAAATGCCCGCAATGTCAGTGAATGAGACTGATGGAGTTAACGGCTTTGGGCGAGGGGTATTGGTTCGTGGAAAAGACGCCTTGAGCGAACAGGGTGAGCATAATTTTTTTACTCAAGCCATGTACCTCTCTAACATTCAGGATACGGTATGGCAAGATACCTACAATCCAAGTCATCGATTCCTGGTGGCTGCCGCGACGGACGAGATTTTCAGCCTGCCGACGGCCACTAACGACTGGGAAAACCTAGCTCAGAATAATCCCGTCACGATCGATTTATTTTCCAGGATTCGTGATCCGATACTGCGCGACTATTCTCGACTGATGCAAAACCGCGAAGTAGGTGGATGGACTGAGGCTCACGCCAGTCCATTACACCAAGACAGGGTGATCAGTCGCTACACACCTGTTTCCAATAGCCAGGGCACCCTTGTATCGTTTTTGGTGGGTGAAATTCCGGTATCGGAACTCGTCAACCGTAAGTGGCTGCAGAAATATGACATGCGCCTTGCCATTTTTGATCCGAGTCTAAAATTGGTAGCGGCCGATAGTGGTTTCGACAATRCAGAAAAACTACGAGCGAACGTCACAGCGGTCAGCAGTAGTTCCAATCTGAATTTTGAAATTGATGGAGGCTGGTTATTAATTTATTCCGTTGCCCCGCAATCCCACTGGCGAATGGTGTACGGGGTTCCGTTAGCTACCGTTCTAGTCGACAACGCTATGGCGATTGGCTTTTCACTGGCTTACCTGATCATAGGGCTTACCGCGATTTTTTTTGCGGCAAGGGGGGTGCGCCGATATTTACTGGTTCCTGCGCAACGTAGGGTTATGAAAATCTCCGAGAGCCATGAGCTGATTCAGGTGTTGATGGATCATTCGCCGGTCGGCTTGTGCTTGATGCGGCGTCCGGACGGTGCCGTGTTGATTCAGAATGAACAAGCTCGCCAATTACTGAAATTTACCGTTAACGAGAGTGGGCAACCGTGTGTGTTCGGGGAATTTTTATTGAACATCCCCGCTGAAAATTTACGTAGTTCATCTACGGTGGAGATCAATGTGCAAGCTGTCGACAGCGACAAGCATGTGCACATTCTGGCGACGTTGAAAGATGTTCAGTATCACGATCAGCCAGTTCTTTTTTGCGCCCTTGTAGATTACAGCGAACGCAAGAGTGCGGAGTTGTTGCTGGCCACCGCCAAAAAAACAGCCGACGAGGCCAACGCCGCAAAATCGACGTTTTTGGCCATGATGAGCCACGAAATTCGTACCCCCCTGTATGGTGTACTCGGTACGCTGGAGTTGTTGGCCAATACTGCCTTACAACCGCAACAGCTTGATTATCTGAACACCATCGAACTTTCGTCCAGCAACCTGCTGCAAATCATCAATGACATTCTCGACTTTTCCAAGATTGAGGCTAAGCAGCTCACACTGGAGTGCGCACCGTTCAACCTGCTTGACTTGGTTGAAAGCGTTGCCAGGGGGTTTCTGCCTATTGCGTGGAAGAGACACGTTGAGCTTTATGGTTGCCTGCAGCCGGATGTGCCATCCCTCATGGGGGATCGTAACCGGTTGCATCAGGTATTGAATAATTTGCTCAGCAACGCTGTGAAATTCACGGATAGCGGCAAAATCGTGGTTCGGTTGGAGGGGCATGAAGTCGAGTCTGGCCAATTCAATGTGAAGTTGCAGATCACCGATTCGGGAATTGGCATCGCCAAGGCGTCTCAGGCGAAGTTGTTCGAACCATTTATCCAGGCCGACAATTCCACTGCACGTCAGTTTGGCGGGACAGGCTTGGGGCTGTCGATTTGTCGGCGATTGGTTCAGTTGATGGGGGGTAGAATCGAACTGGTGAGTGAACTGGGGCTAGGTAGTAGTTTTACCGTAACGCTGCGACTGCCAATCGCGGGACCGGCATCTTCCATACACTTGGATCACTTGCTGACGGTGTATATCCTGGCGGATGCCGGTGATCAGCGCGAAAATCTGCAAGCCCAGATTCAGCATGCGGGAGGGCAAGCGCAAGCTCTTGGAG